>JBDHTH010000086.1:0-8720 GCA_039808545.1 Phreatobacteraceae bacterium
ATCACGAAGGCCGCCTTCATCGCCTTCATCCGGGCGATGCCGTAACCCGCCGGCACCCCGACCAGCAGCCCGAGCAGCGTCGCCGAGCCGGTGACGATCAGGCTGTTGAAGAAGTATTTCATGAAGCGGTTCGAGTGGAACACCTCGGAATAGTTCGACCAGGCGAACTGGTTCGGGATCAGGATCGGCGGATAGGCCGAGTTGTCGATCTCGAACTTCAGCGAGAGCGACAGCATCCAGACGAAGAACAGCACCGCCGGCGAGACCAGCACGAACAGCACGAAGGCGAGGCCGAGATTGGCGAGGAAGGAACGTCTCATGCCGCGGTCCCCTGCTCGGTCCAGGCGGTTCGGCGCCTCAGGTAAAGGAGCAGCACCGCGAGCGCGACGACGAGGACGAAGAACACCACCGCGATCGCCGAGCCGTAGCCCATGTCGTAATACGCGAACGCCACGCTGTAGAGGTAAAGGTTCAGCGTCTCGGAGGCGGTGCCCGGCCCCCCCTGCGTCATCGCGAAGATGATGTCGAAGCTCTTCACCGCATCGATCGTGCGGATCACCGCCGCCACCAGCATGAAGGGCGCGAGCAGCGGCAGCGTGATGTAGCGGAACATCTGCCAGCGCGTCGCCCCGTCGATCTCGGCGCTCTCATAGGGCTCGGTCGGGATCGCCGCGAGGCCGCCGAGCAGGATCAGCATGACGAGCGGCGTCCACTGCCAGGTCTCGACCAGGACCAGCGACGGGATCACGGTCTTCGGATGGAAGATCCACTCCTGCTTGCCGATGCCGACCAGCGACAGGAGGAAGTTCATCACGCCGAGCTGGGGATGGAACATCATCGTCCAGACGAGCGCGATCGCCACCGGCGTCGCCATCATCGGCATCACGAACAGGGACCGGAGAAAGCCGCGCCCGCGGAAATTCGTGTGGAAGACCATCGCGGCGATCGTGCCGAGGATGAGCGGCAGGACGACGCTCAGCGCCGTATAGACGATCGTATGCCAGAAGGCCTCTACGAAACGGGGGTCGGACGGCAGGCGGATATAATTCGCAAGGCCCACGAAATTCGATGCGCCGCCGATCTTCCATTCGTTGACGCTCATATAGAGCGTGAACGCCCACGGAAAGACGATCACGGCGCCGACGACGACCATCGCCGGCAGGATGAAGGGCCAATAGGTGGGCGGTTTCCAGGTTTTACCCGATGTGACGCCCGTCGCTGCTGATGCCATCGCGATCCCGATTCCGAAAAAGAGGCAGAACGGTTGAGACGCAGCGGCCGGCGATCGCTCGCCGGCCGCCTCGCGGATGCACGGAAGGCCTTAAGCCTTCTCGCTCTTTTCCAGGATCGGCTTGAACTGCTCGGTCGCCTTCTTCAGCTCGGCCGCCGGGTCGGCGCCCGACAGCGTCGCGGTGAGCGCCGCGCCGATGATGTCGCGGAACTCGGTGACCGGCACGATCACCGGCAGGCCGAGCTTCGAGACCTTGGCGGAGCCGGCGACGCAATCGACCCACTCGGTCGGCAGCTTCACGCCCTTGCGGATCTCGGCGTCGTTCAGCACCGAGTTGCGGAACGGCACGCCGCCGCCGATCTGCAGCAGCCGGCCGCCCATGAGCTTGGAGATCGCCCACTGGCAATAGAGATAGGCCGCCTCCTTGTTCTTGGAGGTCGCCGCGATGCCGATGCCGTCGCCATAGGTCGGCGAAGCCTGCACCTTCGGCCCCTTCGGGATGACGCCGTAGCCGACCTTGCCGACGACGCGCGAGCGGGTCGGGTCCTCCATCGGCGGCGCCCAGCCCACGCCGTCCAGCCAGAACGCGACCTTGCCCTGGAGGAACGCGGCCTGGCTCTCCATCCAGTTGAAGCCGGCGATGCCGGGCGGGCCGGATTTCGTCAGGAGGCGCGCATAGAGCTTGGTCGCCTCGATCGCCTCGGGCGAGTCGGTGAGGAGATTGCCCTTCGCGTCGATGAAGTCCTTGTCGAAGCCGAGATAGATCGAGGCCCACATCGGCAGGTTGGCGTTTCGGAGGCCGCGGCCGACGAAGCCGAACTCGCCGTTCGCCGCATCCGTCAGCTTCTCGGAGGCGACGATCATCTCCTCGAGCGTCGTCGGATAGGCGATGTTCTTCTTCGCCAGCATTTCCTTGTTGTAGTAGAGCATGAAGTAGTCGACCGACCACGGCAGCGACAGGAGGCGGCCCTTCTCGTCGGTCGCATAGGCCTTGCCGGCCGCCGAGAAGTCGCTGTCGACGAGGTCCGGCGCCGTCATCTTCGGGTCCTTGAACATCCCCGACAGATCGGCGAGCCAGCCGGCCTTCTCGAACTGGCGCTTCTGCACGTGATAGGACAGATGCACCACGTCGAAGCTCGGCCGGCCCGAGGTCAGCTCGATCACCGCCTTCTGGCGCTGCTGCTGCTCGGGGATCAGCTCGGAGCCGACCGTGATGCCGGTCAGCTCGGTGAATTCCTTCTCATGCTTGGAAAGAAGGTCGCCGCGCGGCCCCTTGATGAGGTTCACCTCGAGCTTGGTGCCCGAATATTTCTTCCAGTCGATGTTCTGCGCGGCGGCCGGATAGCCGTTCGCGAAGGTCATCGCGCCGGCCGCGGCCGTGCCGGCGAGCAGCTGGCGGCGATTGAGGCTGAAACGGTCGAAACCCATTGACACTCTCCCTGAGAATCCTCGGCTCTTCTGGCGGGCCGCTCTGTGTTGATGTCGATGCTAGATCATTCCGGAGAAAACGAAAGCGCCGGCAACGCCTGCCGTCGTGGCCCTCAAGGCTGCATCGCGACGGCGCCCCTCCCTTCGAACCGCGGTTGCCGATATGCGGCGCGTGCGGTAGTCATACCGGCTGACATGTCAGTGTCAACTCCTCCTGCCCTGCCGTTCGGCCGATAGCGGAGCGCGACGATGATCGACGACACGGCGCTCGACCCGACCTGCCGCCGCCTCCTCGGCATCGTGCCGAGCCAGAACACGCCGTTCACGGCCGACGGCGAGGTCGACTACGAGTCGGTCCGCCGCCTTGCCCGCGCCTCGCTCGAGGCCGGCGTCGCCGGCATGCTCATCCTGGCGGTCGCGAGCGAGAACCGCGCTCTGAGCATCGCCGAGCGCGAGCGCATCGGGCAGGTCTTCGTCGAGGCGGTGTCGGGCCGCATTCCGGTCATCGTCGCGGTCTCGGCGCCCGAGATCGAGACCGCCCTCACCCTGACGCGGCAGGCCGTCGCGATGGGCGCCGACGCGGTCTGCTATCAGGCCCCGCTCGGCCTCCCCCGCGCCGAGCTGAGCGAGCAGATCGCCCGCATCTGCGATCTCGGCCCGCCGCTTTTCGTCCTCCAGGACCTCGATTGGACCGGTCCAGGCCTGTCGATCGCCGATATCGAGTGGCTGTTCGCGCGCCATCCGCGCTTTCGCGCCATCAAGGTCGAGGCCAATCCGGCCGGCCCGAAATACACCGAGATCCTGCAGGCCTTCGGCGGCCGGCTGCATGTCTCGGGCGGCTGGGCCGCCGCGCAGATGATCGAGGCGCTGCAGCGCGGCGTGCACGCCTTCATGCCGACCGCCATGGACTACATCTACACCGGCATCCATCGGCACTTCGCGGCCGGCCGGGAGGCGGAGGCGCGCGCCCTGTTCGAGCAGATGCTGCCCTTCATCGCCTTCTCGAACCAGCATATCGACCTCTCGATCCGCTTCTACAAGCGCGTCCGCCGGCTCGACGGAACCTTCGCGACCGACCATTGCCGGCCGCCGACCCCGGCGCTCGATCCCTATCAGGAAGCCAATCTCGACCATCTGGCGCGCCGCGCCGTCGCGCTCGACGCCCGCTTGCGGACTGAACGAAACGGCGCCTGAGCATGGCTCTATCCGGATTTTCGCATTCCTCTCGGCTCACTGACATGTTAATGACAGGTCAGCTCGGCGCCGGCAGCCCTCGGCCGGCCCGCCGCCGCCAACGAAGAGATCGATAGATGCCCGCTGCCTCTCCCGCGAAGACCCGGTTCGGCCTGTCCTGCGCGCTCGCCACGCCCTTCACCAGCCGCGAGGCGATCGACGTGCCCCGCCTCGTCGAGCATGCCAAATGGTGCCTCGCCAATGGCTGCGACGGCATCACCCTGTTCGGCACCACCGGCGAAGGCGCTCATATCGGCCTTTCGCCGCGCGCCGATATCTTCGCGGCGGTCGGGAAGGCCGGCATCGCGATGGACAAGGTGGTCTCGGGCGTCTCCGCCTGCGCGGTGGAGGACGCGGTGGCGCAGAGCCGGATCGCGCTCGATGCCGGCGCCAAGGGCCTGCTGACGCTGCCGCCCTTCTATTTCCACGCGGTCGGCGAGGAGGGCATCTACGCCTGGTTCGCGCGTTACATCGAGGCGCTCGGCGCCGATGCGCGCGGCATCTTCCTCTACAACATCCCGCAGCTCACCGGCATCTGGTTCTCGCCCGAGCTCGTGGATCGGCTGAAGAAGGCCTTTCCGGGCGCCATCGCGGGGGTGAAGGATTCCTCCTGCACCTGGTCGCACACCGAGAAGCTGCTCGATGCCCATGCGAAGGATCTCGCCATCCTCGTCGGCGACGAGCGCGACCTCGCCCGCGCGGTGCGCAAGGGCGGCGAGGGATCGATCTGCGGGGTCGCCAATATCTGGCCGAAGGCGCTGGTGCCGGTCGTTCATGAGGGCCAGGACAGCCCGGCAATCGTCGCGCTGGTCGAGGCGATCGTCGCCCATCCGGTCATCCCGGCCGTGAAGGCGCTGGTCGCGCATGTGCGCCGCGACGCCGAATGGGCCCGCATGGCCGCCCCCCTCGAGGCGCTCGATGCGGCCGCCGCCCGCGCCCTCGCCACGACCTTCGACGATCTGACACGCGCCAAGGCCGCCTGAGGCACGATGAATCTCGCCCGCGAGCTCGCCCAGTGGGAATTGCCGGCCCGCGACGCCGAGCCGGTGAAGCTGCGCGAGAAAGCCTATGCGAGCTTCACCGAGCGGCTGCTCGCCCGCGATTTCCGCCCCGGCCAGTTCCTGACCCAGCGCGAGCTGGTCGACATCACTGGCATGACGCTCGGCGCCATCCGCGAGCTGATCCCGCGGCTGGAGGCCGACGGGCTGATCAAGACCGTGCCGCAGCGCGGCATGCAGATCGCGCCCGTCGACCTCAACCTGATCCGCAACGCCTACCAGCTCCGCCTGTTCCTGGAGCGCGAGGCCGCCGCCTTCTTCGCCGAGAACGCGCCGGCGGCCCTCGTCAACGAGCTGCGCGATGCCCACCAGCGCATCCTCGACGAGGCCCGCAAGGGCGTCACCGACGAGCTGACGCGCCGCGCCGCCTCCGTCGACTGGAACCTCCACCACACGCTGATCGACTTCCTCGACAACCCGCTGATCGCCGACACCTACCGCGTCAATTCGCTGAAGATCTGCCTGATCCGCCAAGAGCAGACCAAGCTTCTCGACATGCTCGTCGTCTCGGTGATGGAGGAGCATCTGGCGGTCATCGAGGCGCTCGCGACGCGCGATGCCCACAAGGCCGCCGACGCGATGGGCATGCACATCGCCAGCGCCCGCAACCGGGCGATGCGCCTGTAGAACAGAACCAGAGTTCACATGATAAGCGGCCGCGAAGGCCGCATACGGAGGGAACCATGCAGACGCCGAAGCTCACGAAACGCCGCTTCCTCGCCACTTCCGCCGCCCTCGGTGCCGGCGTCTTCATGCCGGGCCTCGCCCGCGCCCAGGCGCAGGTGATCCGCTGGGGCATCCAGCTTCCCGCGACCCATCCGCAGGTGCTGATGATGGAGCGCATCTCCAAGGAGGTGAAGGAGAAGACCTCCGGCCGCATCGACATCCAGACCTTTCCGGGCGGCCAGCTCGGCGCCGGCAAGGACATGGTCGAGGCCGTCTCGGCCGGCGCCCTGCACATGACGACCGACGGCGCCGCCGCGATCGGCGCCTTCCTGCCGCAGCTCTCGATCATCGAGGCGCCGTATCTGTGGCGCGACGCCGCGCATATGGCCAAGGTCGCCGAGTCTCCGCTCTTCGCCGCGATGAACAAGGACCTCGTCGCCAAGCGCGACACCCGCATGCTGACCGTGACTTATTACGGCAAGCGGCACCTGACGACGGGCTCCAAATCCGTGAAATCGGTCGCCGACGTCAACGGCCTGAAGCTGCGCGTGCCCCCGGTCGACACCTTCCGCGCCATGGCGGAAGCCTGGGGCATGCGCGCGACGCCCGTCGCCTTCCCCGAGCTCTATCTGGCGCTCAGCCAGGGCGCCGTGGACGCGCAGGAGAATCCCCTGCCAACCATCCAGAGCGCCAAGCTCTTCGAGGTGCAGAAATTCCTGATCCTCACCGAGCATATCGTCACGCCGCAGCTCCTGCTCGTGAACGAAGCGTTCTGGAAGGGCCTGCCCAACGCCGACCGCGACCTGCTGCAGGCTTCCTTCGTCTCGAACGGCCTCTGGCAGGACAAGGAGCTCGCCCGGCAGGAGGATGCCGCCATCGACCAGCTCAAGAAGGCCGGCATGACGGTGATCGAGCCCGACAAGGAAAGCTTCCGCAAGCCGGTGCTCGAGCAGTTGCCACCGAAATTCGCCGAGAAATGGGGCAAGGGCAATTTCGAGGCCCTGCTGAAGCTCTGAACGGCAGGCCCGTCGCGGTTCCGACGCGACGGGCCTTCGCCACAAGCAAGACTGCGCCGGGGGGCGTGACATGTCGCAACTGGTCTCGATCGCCGATCGGCTGGTGCGGGCCGCAGCCGTCGTGCTGATGCTCGCGCTGCTGATCTCCGTGACGCTCGGCGTTCTCTCGCGCCAGATCAACCAGCCGCTCTCCTGGACCGACGAGCTGGCGCAATACCTGCTCGTCTGGACCGGCTTCGCCGGCTGGATGATCGCGACGCGCCGGCACGCGCATATCCGCATCACCATGTTCGCGGACCGTCTGCCGGGCGCGCCGCGCATCCTGCTGGAGCTGCTCATCCAGGCGGCGTTGGCGCTCTTCGGCGCGGCGCTCGTCTGGTACAGCTTCCGCCTGATCCAGCGCAATCTCGACGTCGAATCGATCAGCGTGCCGTTCCCCGCCGCCGCCCTTTACGTCCCCCTGCCCTTCCTCGGCCTCACGCTCATCCTGCAGGCGGCGGCCGACGCGATGGTCGCCCTGCGCGGCAAGGTCGACACCACCGGAGGCCAGGCGCTGTGACCACCCTGATGTGGCAGATCATGGGCGTGTGGCTCGTCGCGATGCTGATGGGCGTGCCGCTCTTCGCCTCCATGGGCCTCGCCGGCTTCGCCTTCGTCTGGCTCGGCGGCCTTCAGGCCGGCATCGTGCCGCAGAAGATCGCGCAGGCCGCCTTCTCGTTCCCGCTGCTCGCCGCGCCGCTGTTCATCCTGATGGGCAACATCATGAACTCGGCCGGCGTCACGGAGCGCATCTTTGCCTTCGCGACCGCCTGCGTCGGCTGGCTGCGCGGTGGGCTCTGCCACGCCAACATCCTGGCGAGCGTGATCTTCGCCGGCATGTCGGGCTCGGCGGTGGCCGATGCCGGCGGCGTCGGCACGCTCGAGATCAAGGCGATGAAGGACGAGGGCTACGACGCCGAGACGGCCGCCGCCATCACGGCCGCGTCGGCGACGATCGGCCCGATCATCCCGCCCTCCCTGCCGATGGTGATCTACGGCGTCTCGGCCGACGTCTCGATCGGCAAGCTGTTCCTGGCCGGCGTCATTCCGGGCCTGCTGATGGCCGGCGCGCTGATGCTGATGGTCGCCGAGGTGGCGCGCCGCCGCAACCTGCCGCGCCACCCCTTTCCGGGCCTCGCCGAGGTCTGGGTCGCCTACAAGCGCGCCCATTGGGCGCTGATGACGCCGGTGCTGCTGTTCGGCGGCATGATGGGCGGCTATTTCACGCCGACCGAGGCGGCGGCGGTCGCGACCTGCTACGCCCTCTTCATCGGCTATTTCGTCTATCGCGACTTCGACCTGAAGCAATTGCCGCAGATCGTCGCCGACACGGTCGAGACGACCGGCGTCGTCCTCGCCCTGCTGATGACGGCGGCGGCGCTCGGCTGGTGCATGTCGATCAGCCGCATCCCGCAGACGCTCGGGCCGCAGATCGTCTCCGCGATCAGCAATCCGGTCGTGTTCCTGCTGGCGGTGAACGTCCTGCTGCTGATCGTCGGCTGCTTCATGGAAGCGCTCGCCGCGATGCTGATCCTGATCCCGATCCTCGCGCCCGCCGCGCTCCAGCTCGGCATCGACCCGGTGCATTTCGGCTTGATCTTCGTGCTCAACCTGATGATCGGCACGATCACGCCGCCGGTCGGCGTCGTCATCTTCATCACCTCGAAGATCGCTAATATCAGCTTCGAGGCGATGTCGCGGGCGATCCTGCCCTGGCTTATCCCGCTCGTCGCGGTGCTGCTGGCGACGACGCTCTGGCCGCCGCTCGCGACCTGGCTGCCGAACCTGCTGCTGCCGTGAGGCGGGCCGGGGCTACCCCTCGACCTCCGTCACCTTCGGCCGCTTGGAGCGGCGGATCAGCCAGGCGACGCCGCGCAGGTCCGAGAGGCCGACGAGCATGCGGCCGAAATTGGTGTATTTCGACTGCCCCGTGCCGCGCGGCCGGTGGTTGACCGGCACGCTGATCGTCTTCCAGCCGGCCCGCTGCATCAGCGCCGGCAGGTAGCGATGCATATGATCGAAATACGGAAGGTCGAGGAAGGCCTCGCG
>JBDHTH010000087.1:0-8719 GCA_039808545.1 Phreatobacteraceae bacterium
ATCGAGGCGGCGGGCTTCACGGTGGTGGTCGATACCTGCACCTATGTCACGGCCGTGATGCGCCCCGTGACGGGTGCCGTGATGACCAATTCGGGCAAATGGGCGCATTACGCGCCGGGCAATCTCGGCATCGAGGTCGCGTTCGGCTCGCTCGCGGACTGCATCGCGTCGGCGGCGGCCGGGCGCGTCACGAGGGCGCCGTGAAGGTCCCGGCGCGGATGCTGGCGCCGGGAAGCGCCGCGGGGCCGCCGGCGCTGCTCGCCGAACCCTTAAGCTTCTGGGGCGGCTATGACGCGGCGAACGGCACTGTGCTCGACCGCTGGCATCCCGATCGCGGCCGGCGGCTCGCCGGCCATGTCGTGCTGATGCGGTCGGGGCGCGGCTCCAGCTCCGGCAGCTCGGTGCTCGCCGAGGCGATCCGTATCGGCATCGCGCCCGCCGCTCTGGTCTTCGCGGAGCCCGATCCGATCGCGGCGGTGGGCGCCATCGTCGCCGGCACGCTCTACGGGATCGCGATGCCGGTCGTGGTGGTGGCGCCGGATTTGCTTGGCGCATTGGGCGGGGCGGCCCGCCTCGCCGTCACGGCGACGGCGACGGGCGCCGAGATCGAGGTGATCGCATGAGCGCGCTGCACAGCGTCGTCGTCACGGGTGCGTCGAGCGGCATCGGCGAGGCGATTGTCGCGCGGCTTGTCGCCAAGGGCTGGACCGTGTTCCCGATGGTGCGCAGCGAGGCCGACGCGGCGCGGCTCGAAGGCCCCCGCGTGCATCCGCTGCTCGCCGATGTGCGCGCGCCCGAGACGCTGGCCGATGCCGCCGTCCTGGTCGCCGAGCGGCTCGAGGGCCGGCGGCTGACCGGGCTCGTCGCCAATGCGGGCGTGGCGCGGCCCGGGCCGCTGATCGCGCAGCCGCTCGGCGCCTTCCGCGACCAGCTCGAGGTCAACCTGATCGGCGTGCTGGCGAGCGTTCAGGCCTTCGCGGACCTGCTCGGCGTCGATGCGGCGCGCGAAGGGCCGCCCGGCCGGATCGTGACGATGAGCTCGGTCGCGGGCTCCATGGCGCTGCCCTTCCTCGGCGGCTACGCGGCCTCGAAATTCGGGCTCGAAGGGCTCTCGCACAGCCTCAGGCGCGAGCTTTCGGCCTATGGCATCGCGGTCAGCATCGTCTCGCCCGGTGCGGTCGACACGCCGATCTGGACCAAGGGCGAGGCGCTTGCGGCCGACGATATCGGGGCGCGGCCGGAAGCGCTCGCCGGCGCGATGGCGCGGTTCGAGGCCGAGACGCTGAAGAGCCGCGCCGCGGCGCTGCCGGCCGAGCGCGTCGCGGCGGTGGTCGAGCACGCGCTGGTGACGCCGAAGCCGCGCGCCCGCTACGCCGTGGTGCGCAACCGCCTGTCGGATTGGTGGCTGCCGCGCCGCCTCCCCGAGCGGCTCATCGACCGGATCATCGCGCGCCGGCTCGGGCTCAGGGCCCCGCGGCGCTGAGTCTACTTGCCGATCAGCCCCGCCGCGATGTTGATGAACAGCGCCACGACGGTGGTGTTGAAGAAGAACGACAGCATGCCGTGGCCGATGACCAGCCGGCGGATCGAGCGGTCGCGGATGCCGACATCGGCGGTCTGCGACGTCATGCCGATGACGGCCGAGAAATAGAGGAAATCGGCGAAATCCGGATGCTCCTCGCCCGGAAAGTCCAGGGCCGCCTGATCGGGGTTTTTCTCCTCCGCGTAGTAGAGGCGCGCATAGTGCAGCGCGAACTCGGTATGGATGAACATCCAGGATGCGAGGATCGTCAGCACCGCCAGCAGGATGCCGACGGGCTTCGGCGTGGCGCCGCTGTCATCCGCGAGGAGCAGGATGATGGCGCCGAGGCTGGCAAGGCCGGCGAGCGCCGACAGCGCTAGGATCGCGGGCGCGCCCTCGTCCTCGCGCCGCGCATGCGTCTTCAACTGCTGCCGGTTGAAGCGCATCATCATCGGGATCGTCGCGCCGATCACCAGCAGCGTGCCGACATCCCAGCCGATGATCAGGCCGAGACGCCAATGCAGCATCACCGTGGCGAGCACCGCGGCGGCGGCGCCCACCACGATCCCGACCAGCAGGCGCGGCCGGCCCTTGAGGGATTTCAAGAGATCGAGCACCAACGCCATCGGGATTCTTTCGTTAGCCGGCAATCATCTTAGAGCTCGAGCATGATCTTATCCGAAAACCGGTTCCCACTTTTCGGGATCATGCTCTAGTTGGCCCTGAGCGCCTCGATCGGGTCGAGGTCGGAGGCCCGCTTGGCAGGATAGAATCCGAAGAAGATGCCGACCAGGCCTGAGAACGCGACAGCGATCAAGATGGCACTCGGCTCGATCAGCAGCGGCCAGCCGGCCGTGTTGGCGACGATCACGGCGGCGCCGATGCCGAGCGCGATGCCGATGATGCCGCCGATCGCCGAGAGCGTCGTCGCCTCGATCAGGAACTGGGTGCGGATGTCGCGCCGCCGGGCGCCGACCGCGAGGCGCAGGCCGATCTCGCGGGTGCGCTCCGTCACCGAGACCAGCATGATGTTCATGATGCCGATGCCGCCGACCACCAGCGACACGGTGGCCACCGCCGCCAGCAGCAGCGCCAGCGCGCGGGCGCTCGCCTCGCGGGTCGCCGCGATCTCGGAGAGGTTGCGGACCGTGAAGTCGTCGTCCTGGCCGGGCTGGATGCGATGACGCTGGCGCAGGAGCTGGATGATCTGCTCCTGCGCCTCGTCCATGCTCTCGCCCTCGCGGACCTTGATCATGATGGTGGAGACCGAGCGCGCATTGGCGCGGTTGATGCCGACGAGCCGCTGGCGCGCCGCCAGGAACGGCACGAAGATCGCGTCGTCCTGGTCCTGGCCCTGCGTCGACTGGCCCTTCACGCCCATCACGCCGATCACCTGGAACGGCACGTTGCGCAGGCGGATCGTCTCGCCCACGGGATCGGCCTCGCCGAACAGGTTGCGCGCTACGCTCCGGCCGAGGAGGGCAACCTGCGCGCCGCGCGAGAGCTCGTCGGGCGAGAATTCGCGGCCCAGCTCGACCGGCCATTCGCGCGTCTCGAACCAGCCGTCGTCGATGCCGTAGATCGCGGTCGCCCAGTTGGCGTTGGCGGCGATCACCTGCGAGGTGGTGCGAAGGTATGGCGCCGTGACCTGCACCGAGGGGATCTCGCGCTCGATGGCGCGCGCATCCTCGTCGGTCAGCGCCGAGGACTGGCCGGCGCCGAGACGGATGCCGCCGGTCGTGATGTTGCCCGGAAAGACGATCAGCAGGTTGGAGCCGAGGCTGCGGATCTGCGCCACCACCTGCTCGCGCGCGCCGGAGCCGAGCGCCACCATCGCGATGACGGCCGCGACGCCGATCACGATGCCGAGCATGGTGAGGAGGGCGCGGAACAGGTTGCCGCGCAGGGCCGACAGCGCCGAGCGGAACGCTTCGAGCAGGCTCATGCGGCTTCGAGCTCCGCCAGCTCGTCGGCGGCCTTGAGCGGCGCCTGCGTCTCATCGCCGACGACATGGCCGTCGCGAAAGCGCACGACGCGGCCGGCATAGCGCGCCACCTCCGGATCATGCGTCACCAGCACCACCGTCATGCCCTCGGCGTTGAGCGCCTGGAACAGCGCCATGATCTCGATGGCGGTGCGGCTGTCGAGCGCGCCGGTCGGCTCGTCGGCGAGCAGGATCTCGGGGTCGTTGACGATCGCCCGCGCGATCGCGACGCGCTGCTGCTGGCCGCCCGAGAGCTCGGTCGGCCGGTGGTGCATGCGTTCGCCGAGGCCGACGCGCTTCAGCGCCTCGGCGGCGCGCTGGCGGCGCTCTGCCGCGCTTTTGCCGGCATAGATCATCGGCAGCTCGACATTGGCGGCCGCGTCGCTGCGCTGGAGCAGGTTGAACTGCTGGAAGACGAAGCCGATCGAGCGGTTGCGCACCCGCGCCAGCGCGTCGCCGCCGAGCGCCGACACGGTCTCGCCGGCAAGGCGGTAAGTGCCGGAGGTCGGCCGATCGAGGCAGCCGACGATGTTCATGAAGGTCGACTTGCCGGAACCGGACGGCCCCATCACGGCAACGAAGGCGCCCTTCTCGATCGCGACCGAGACGCCGTCGAGCGCCGCGACCCGCGTCTCGCCCATCTCGTAGATCCGCGTCAGGGCCTCGATCTCGATCAGCGCCATGGTCAGAAGCCGAAGCGGCGCGGCGTGGGGCGCGGCGCCGCGCTGGCCGGGCCGGCGGCGCGCGTGCCGGTGATCACCTCGGCGCCGGGCGTGACCTCGCCCGAGACGATCTCGGTGACGGTACCGTCGGTGACGCCGAGGCGCACGCGCAGCGGCTTCGGCTTGCCGTCGGCATCGATCCCGTAGAGGCGCCCCGGCTGGCCGTCGCGGCTGGCGCGGCGCGGCCCGAGCTCGGCGCCGAGCGCCTCGAGCTGGGTCTTCTGCTCGGGCGTCAGGATCGCGGCGATTTTCTGGAACATGTCCTGGCGGATCTGCTGGAAGCGGGCGCGGCGCTGCTCGGGCGTGCCGTCGGTGCCGCGCGGGATGGCGGTGCGGATCTCGGCGACGATGCGGTCGACCTCGGCGGCCTGGTCGGCCGTGAGCTTCAGCTCGCCCTTCAGCCGCTCGATCATCTCGCCCATCGGGTTGCGGCCGCCGCGCGGGCGCTCCCCGCCGGGCCCGCGCGCGGCCGGCTCCTGTCCAGGGGATTCTTGGGCGGCGGGCGGCGTTTCCGGCCCGGTGCCGGGCGGGCGCCAGCGCAGCGCCGCGTTGGAGATGCGCATCACGTCGTCGCGCCGGTCCGTGATGATCCGGAGATTGGCGGTCATGCCCGGCTTCAGCTCCAGGCGCGAATTGTCGATCGAGACGACCGCCGTGTAGATGACGACGTTCTGCACGGTCTGCGAGCCGAGGCGCACCAGCTTCACGCGGCCCGTGAATTCGCGGCCCGGAAAGGCCGTCACCGTGAAGGTCACGGGCTGGCCGGGCGCGATGCGCCCGACATCCGATTCGTCGACATTGGCGAGGATCTCCATGTTGCGGAGGTCCTGGGCGATCTGGAACAGGGTCGGGGCCTGGAGCGAGGCCGCGACCGTCTGGCCGAGCTCGACATTGCGCTGCACGACCGTGCCGTCGACCGAGGCCTTGATCTCGGTATTGGAAAGATCGACCTCGATCTGGCGGACGATCGCGGCGCGCTGCTGGATCACCGCCTCGGCGGAGGCGATCTGGGCCTTGAGGATCTCCTGGTCGGCGCGGGTGGATTTCTCCTGCGCGTCGGCGGCGGCGATCAGCGCCTTGGCGGAATCGAGTGCCGAGGCCTGGGTGTCGCGCTGGGTGCGGGCGGTGTCGCGCGCCGCGGTCGCGGCGAAACCGCGCCGCTGCAGCTCCTCCTGGCGCTGGAGCTGGCGCTCGGCGTCGGCGAGCTGGGCCTCGGCGCGCTTCTGCTGCGCGAGGGCGTCGAGGCGTGTGGCGGCGAGCCGCTCCAGATCGGCCTTCAGCTTCTCGACCTGCGCCTCCTGCACGGATTTGAGGGCGCGTGCCTGGGCGAGGTCGGCGCGGGCCGCGTCGAGCCGGGCGCGGATCTGGTCGGAAGCGAGGCGCGCCATCACCTGGCCGGTCTTCACCTCGGTGTTGAAATCCGCGAGGATCTCGACCACCTGGCCGGAAAGCTGCGAGCCGATGATGACGGTGGCGATCGGGCTGATCGTGCCGGTGGAATTCACGGTCGCGACGATGGCGCCGCGATCCACCGCCTGAGTGCGGTAGGCCGTCTCGGCCGGTGCCCGGCCCCAGCCGAAATCGAAGGCCCAGGCGGCCCCGGCAAGGCCGGCCGCCCCCAACAGGACGACAGCCAACAGCTTGCGCATGCGCCTTGAAACCCTCCGCGGGTCACCCGAGTGACCGACGCTATCGTGATACCACCGGCGGCCCGCCGGGGTCACGTGACGGTTTGGTCATGTTTTCGAGGGGTTGGCGCTGGCTAGCGCTTCGCCGCGATGCCCGACAGGAAGGCGAGCCAGGCCGAGATCACGGCGTTCCAGCCCGCGAAGGAGAGGCCTGCGAAGCGCCAGGAGGCTTCGTCGCAGCGGATTACCTTGACGTTCTCGATCGATTTGAGGAGATCGGCCGCCGAGGTCGGGGCCGCAATGGCGCCGCCGCAATCGGCCGGGCCGGCCCACCATTTCCACTCGGCGCCCGCGTGATAGACGCCGAGCGCCGCGCCCGCCAGGAAGATCGCCGCGATCAGCCACAGGCCTGCTCGCGCCCAGCGCTCGGGCAGGTTCAGCCCGGCGAAGCCGACCGCCAGGCCGAGCGGCACCGCCGCGTAATAGGGGATGCGCTCCTGAAGGCAGAGCGCGCAGGGCCGGTAGCCGAGAACATGCTCGAAGAACAGCGCGGCGCCGACCGTCGCGGCCGCCACCGCCGCGACCGTGAAGCCGGCCGTCGCGAGCGGCGTCAACGCGCCGAGCAGGCCCGCGGATCGCGATATCGAGCTGGTTTGCGACACGGCTGTCGTCCTCTTGCTTGCCAAGTTCAGTAACCCGTGTTTATGGCCAAAGCACGCTGGAAAACGTTCACAAAGCCGGGAGAGCGCCGATGCAACTCGCAGGTCATGCCGCCATCGTCACGGGCGGCGCTTCCGGTCTCGGCGCCGCGACCGCGCGCCGGCTCGCGGCCGACGGCGCAAGGGTCGCGCTGTTCGACCTCAACGCGGAGCGCGGCGAGGCGCTGGCGCGCGAGATCGGCGCCCTGTTCTGCGCCGTCGACGTGACGAAGGACGAGAGCGTCGATGCCGGCTTCGCCAAGGCGCGGGCCGCCCATGGCGTGGAGCGCGTGCTGGTCAACTGCGCCGGCATCGCGTTCGGCCGCCGCACCGTCTCGCGCAAGAAGGAGACGGGCGAGCTCGTGCCGCACGATACGGCGAGCTTCGTGAAGGTTCTGGAGATCAACCTGATCGGCACGTTCCGGATGATCGCGCGCGCCGCCGCCGGCATGACGGGGCTGGAGCCGATCACCGCGGATGGCGGCCGCGGCGTCATCGTCAACACCGCCTCGGTGGCGGCCGAGGAGGGGCAGGTCGGGCAGGCCGCCTATGCGGCCTCCAAGGGCGGCGTGGTCGGGCTCACGCTGCCGGTCGCCCGCGACCTCGCGCCGACCGGCATCCGCGTCGTCACCATCATGCCGGGCCTGTTCGAGACGCCGATGTACGATTCCCTGACGCCGGAGAACCGCAAGGCGCTCGAATCGAGCGTGCCGTTTCCGGCCCGGCTCGGCCGCGCCGGCGAATACGCCAATCTGGTGCGCCAGATCATCGACAACGACATGTTCAACGGCACCGCGATCCGCCTCGACGGCGCGATCCGCATGCAGCCGCGATAGAGCCGATCGACCTTCAGGACGCGGGGTCACGCTCTCACCGGCGTCATGGCCCGGATGAACCGGGCCATGACGATGGAAGGGCGCCCGGTCACGCCTTGAGCCCGGTCTCCCGCGCGTAGCGGTCCATCGCGCGGGCGAGCCGGATGTCCTTCTCGGTGAGGCCGCCGGCGCTGTGCGTCGTCAGCGTCACCGCGACGGTCTTGTGGACATTGGTCCATTCGGGGTGATGGTCGGCCTTCTCGGCCGCGAGCGCGACGCGGCTCATCCAGCCGAAGGCGGCGTTGAAATTGGCGAAGACGAAGGTCTTGGCGATCGCGTCGCGCCCTTCCACCTCAGCCCAGCCGGAAAGCGCCGCGAGCGCCTCGGCGCGGGCCGCGCCCGCGAGCCGCCCGGGCTCCTGTGTCTTGTCGGTCATACCGGCCTCCAAATCCTTGATTGGCGCGCCTTTGTGCTTTGCAACCGGCGCGCTGAGCCCTATCTCACGCGAAACCGCCGGTTTTCGGCCGAAACGATCGCGATACTATGCTCGATACGATCCGCAATTTCCTGAAGGACTTTTCACTCGGCGACCGCTCGGCCCATTTCGAGGAGAACGACTATCGGCTGGCGACCGCCGCGCTGATGATCCATGTTCTCGACGTCGACGGCCATATCTCCAAGGTCGAGCGCGACGCGCTTCGGCAGGTGCTGAAGGACGAATACGCGCTCGACGACGACGCGACGCGGACGCTGATCGAGGATGCGACCGCCGCCGAGGACGAGGCGGTCGATCTCTACCGCTTCACCAGCCTCCTCGCCCGCAGCCTCGACGAGGAGGGGCGGCTGAAGGTCATCGAGATGATGTGGCGGCTGGTCTACGCGGATGGGCGCGTCAACGAGTTCGAGGACAATCTCGTCTGGCGCGTCGCCGACCTGCTGCATATCGCGCCGCGCCAGCGCATCGAGCTCAGGAAGCGGGTCGCGGCCGATGCCGGCGGCATCACGCCCGGCGAGCCGCCGCTCGAATAGGCTTTCGGCCGGTCGCGACGTTCAGCCGCGGTCCTCCAGCAGCGCCTTCAGCCGCGCCAGGTCCTTCGCCACCCAGGCGGCGTCGCGGTCGAGATCGGCCGCCGACATGTCGGGGCGCCGGTGCACCGTGAAGGTGACCTCGCAGCCCGTGCCGTTCGCGACGACGCGCATCGGGTTGTACATTTCCGGCCCTTCATCGGGGATCAGCGTGTGGTCGAGCACGCCGAAGGCGTTCTCGGCCGAGAAGCGGATGCGCATCGCCCCGAGCGGCGTCGCGGCGCGCCAGAGCGTACCCTCGATCGGCGTAAAGCCTTCGCCGAG
>JBDHTH010000088.1:0-8703 GCA_039808545.1 Phreatobacteraceae bacterium
GGATGCGCCGAGCGGGCGAGGATCACGCAGCCCTTCGGCGTGCAGGGGACGAGCGCCTTGAGGCCGATGCCGAGCCGGCCGACATTCACGGGCGTGAAGCCGTCGACATCCTTCTCCGGATCGATCGCCGCGATGACGCGGTGCGGATCCATGTGGCGCGGCAGGGGAAGCTGGACCAGGATGCCGTCCACCTCGGGATCGGCGTTCAGCGCCGCGATCTCGGCAAGGAGCGCCGCCTCGCTCGCCTCGGCGGGCAGGCGCCTCTCGATCGAGCGCATGCCGGCTTCCACGGTCTGCCGGCCCTTGTTGCGGACATAGACATGGCTTGCCGGGTCGTCGCCCACCAGCACGACCGCGAGGGTCGGCACGATGCCGTCGCGGCTCTTCAGGGCCGCGACCCTGGCGGCGACGCCGGAGCGGAGATCGGCCGCGATGGCCTTGCCGTCGATGATATGCGCAGTCACGGTTGAGCCTTGGCGAAGAGGGTTCTGGCGCGTTCGGCGAGCAGGCGCGCATCGCCGGCGAGGTCGAAGAGCTTGAGCCGCGCGGTCGCGCCGGCGGCGAGGCGGATGTCGCGGGCCGGAAGGCCGAGGCGGTCGGCGAGGAGGGCGCGCACGGCGTCGTTGGCGGCGCCGTCCTCGGGCGCGGCGCGCACGCGCACGTTCAGCACCGCCTTGCCGTCGTCGCGGATGCCGGCGCCGTCGATCCGGTCGGCGCCGCCGCGCGGCGTCACCCGCACGGCGAGGCGCAGGCCCGTCCTGGTCTCGGTCCAGGGCACTGGGCTCATGGGCGAACCGGGCTCATGGCGAAACCATCATCGGCGCGACGCTCAATACCCCCGGAACACGTTGTGCACGAGCTGCTGGAGGAACATCAGGCCGATGATCAGGATGACGGGCGAGATGTCGATGCCGCCGAGATTGGGCAGGATGCGGCGAATCGGCCGCAGCGCCGGCTCGGTGATCCGATACAGGAACTCGCCGATCTGGCTGACGACGGAAGAGCGCGGATTGACCACGTTGAAGGCGACGAGCCAGGACAGCACCGCGCTGGCGATCAGCACGTAGATATAGAGTCGGATGAGCGTATCGAACAGCCAGAGAAAAGATGCGAGCATCGCGGCCTCTTGATTCCAAGGGCCCGTCCGGCCCGGGCGACATGTATCGATCGGATTCCGACATCGCAAGGCCGCTCGACGATTCCGCGCGGTTTTGCGCCCCGTCTCGCTTGACAGGCTTCGGGGGCGCACCGTAAATGGCGCCGCTTCGACGGGGCCGTAGCTCAGCTGGGAGAGCGCTGCAATCGCACTGCAGAGGTCAGGGGTTCAAATCCCCTCGGCTCCACCAAATTCCGTCGAATCTCAAATCCGCCCAGCTCTTCGCGCCTTTGATTCCGCCGCCTTCCGGCGGGGATGACGCCATGGGGGCACCGTGAGCGCAGCCGACCGCATCGGGCCGGGCCGCCTGATCCTCGTCGCCGGGCCGAGCGGCGCCGGCAAGGATTCGGTGATTGGCTTCGCGCGGGCGGCGCTCGGCGCCGACCGCCATGTGCATTTCCCCCTCCGGGTCGTGACGCGGCCCTCGGATGCGACCGAGACGGTCGTGCCGATGCCCCCCGAAGCCTTCGCGGCGGCCGAGGCGGCCGGCGACTTCGCGCTGACCTGGCGGGCGCATGGGCTCGCCTATGCGCTTCCGGCGACGATCGATGCGCGGCTCGCGGCGGGCGATACGGTCGTCGCCAATGTATCGCGCTCGGTCGTAGCCGAGGCGCGCCAGCGCTATCGCGACGTCGCCCTGGTGCTGATCGACGCGCCGGCCGAGATCCGCGCGGCGCGCCTCGGCGGCCGCGGCCGCGAGGCGGGCGCGGATGTCGCGGCCCGGCTCGGCCGCAGGGTCGAGGCGGGGCTCATTCCGGATCTCGTCATCGTCAATGACGGGACGCTGGCGGCGGCCGGCGCGCGGCTGGTCGCGTTCATCCGCCAGGGGCGCGTTGTGCCTCCGTCATCGGCGCCATGCGCGGAATGATGCGCCTTGCAGCGTGAAAATCGTCTAGAAGGGCCACGAATGCCGTCCCGCTGCCCGCCATCCGAGTTCTCGACGCCATGACCGACAATACGACCGTCCGCGTGGCGCAGAACGCCGCGATCCCGGTGCTGATCGTGCTGAGCGCGACGCATTTCCTCAACGACATGATCCAGTCGCTGATCCCGGCGATCTATCCGATCATCAAGGATGCGTATGCGCTCGATTTCAGTCAGATCGGGCTGATCACCCTGACGTTCCAGGTCTCGGCGTCGCTGTTCCAGCCGCTGGTCGGCGCCTATACCGACAAGAACCCGATGCCCTATTCGATGATCGTCGGCATGGGCTTCACGCTGGTCGGCCTCGTCGGGCTCGCCTATGCGGGCTCCTATCCGCTGCTGCTGCTGGCGGCGGCCTGCGTCGGCATCGGCTCCTCCATCTTCCATCCGGAGGCGACGCGCATGGCGCGCAACGCCTCGGGCGGCCGGCTCGGCCTCGCGCAGGGCATCTTCCAGGTCGGCGGGCAGACCGGCAGCGCCATCGGCCCGCTGCTCGCGGCCTTCATCATCGTGCCGCGCGGCCAGGCGAGCCTCGCCTGGTTCTCGCTGGCGGCGCTCTTCGCGATCCTCCTGATGGCCTGGACGACGCGGCAATTCTCCTATCCGGCCAAGGCGAAGAGCGATGCCCCGCGCAAGGGCCTGTCGCTGCCGCTCGCCGACAAGCCGGAGCTGCCGACCGGCACCGTCGTCTTCGCGGTGACGATCCTGATCGCCCTGCTGTTCTCCAAGAACGCCTACACGCAGAGCTTCTCGTCCTTCTACACCTTCTACCTGATCGATCATTTCAAGCTGTCGGTGCAGGCCTCGCAGGTGATGCTGTTCCTCTTTCTGGCCTCGGCGGCGGCGGGCGTGCTGTTCGGCGGCATGCTCGGCGACCGGGTCGGGCGCACGCGCATCATCTGGTTCTCGATCCTCGGGGCGCTGCCCTTCTCGCTGGCGCTGCCTTACGCGAACCTGTTCTGGACCGGCGTCCTGACGATCGTCATCAACCTCATCATGTCGAGCGCCTTCGCGGCGATCCTCGTCTATGCGATGGAGCTGATGCCGCGGCGCATCGGCCTCGTGGGCGGCTTCTTCTACGGGCTGACCTTCGGGCTCGGCGGCGTGGCGGCGGCGCTGCTCGGCGAACTGACCGACCGCATCGGCATCGACGCGGTCTATCAGGTCTGCTCGTTCCTGCCCGCCATCGGGCTGCTCGCCTGGTTCCTGCCGAAGATCCCCAGCGCGAAAGCCTGATCGGCTCAACCCAGGCCGAGGATGCGGCGCGCCTCGGCGGGCGTCGCGACCGCGCGGCCGTGACGCTTCACCGCCTCGGCGGCGAGGCCGACCAGCTCGGCGTTGGAGGCCGCGAGGCGGTCCTTGGCGACGCGGATATTGTCCTCCAGCCCCGTGCGCACCGCGTCGGCGCCGCGCTTCAGCGCCCAATCCATGACGACGGCCTGGTTGCGGCCGATGCCGGCGGCCGTCCAGGTCGCCTTCGGCAGGACGCGGCGCGTCTCGGCGAGGAGGATGTCGACGAGGGGCTCCTCGGCCGGCATGGCGTTCTTCACGCCCATGACGAACTGGACATGCGGCGCCTCGTCCATCAGCCCGGCCTCGATCAGCCGGCGGGCGCCATGGATATGCGAGAGGTCGAAGATCTCGATCTCGGGACGGATCCGATTGTCGCGCATCTTGGTCGCGAGGTCGGTGACGAGGGTCGCGTGGTTCTCGTAGACGATGGTCGGGAAATTCACCGAGCCGGTCGAGAGCGAGGCCATGTCGGGCTTCAGATATAGCGCCGAGCCGCGTGCCGAAGGATCGCGCCCGCGGCCGCCGGTCGAGAACTGCACGATCATGCCGGGGCATTCGGCCCTGACGCCGGCCTGCACGGCGGCGAAGCGCTCCGGATCGGAGGATGGGCTCTCATCGTCGCCCCGCACATGGATATGCACGAGGCTGGCGCCGGCCGCATAGGCTTCGCGCGTGGAGGCGATCTGCTCCGCGACCGTGACCGGCACGGCCGGATTGTCCTTCTTGCGCGGCACCGACCCCGTGATGGCGACCGCTATGACGACCGGATTCATGCGTGGCTCCCTTTGGGTGCCATCTAGTCACAGGCGCGGGCGGGCTTTCAATGCCCGATCGCGCCCCGCCCGCCGCCGGGCGGGGCTTCAAATGCCGGCGCGCCCGCGCCATAGTGCGCCATGCCCTCGCAATTCCCTTCCCTCCGGTGATTTCCGCCGACGAATTCGCCCGTATCGCGGTCTGGTCGCGCGATCTGCCCGCGGCCGAGCGCGAGGAGGCGCGGCGCGGCATCGTCATGCGCAGCTTTCCCAAGGGTGCGCTCGTCTGCCATCGCGGCGAAACGGCGGAGCATTGGACGGGGGTCGCCGAGGGGCTCGTGAAGATGAGCACCGATTCCAAGAGCGGCAAGGCGACGACCTTCACGGGCCTGCCCACCGGCGCCTGGTTCGGCGAAGGCACGGTGCTGAAGAATGAGAAGCGGCGCTACGACATCGTCGCGCTGCGCGAGACCCGCATCGCCATGATGCGCCGCTCCACCTTCCTGTGGCTCTACGAGAACAGCGTCGCGTTCAACCGCTTCCTGGTCGGCCAGCTCAACGAGCGGCTCGGACAGTTCATCGCGCTGCTCGAATACGACCGCACGCTCGACGCGACGGCGCGCCTCGCCGGCTGCATCGCCTGGCTGTTCAACCCGGTGCTCTATCCCGGCATGGGCTCGCATTTCGCGGTGACGCAGGAGGAGATCGGCCTCTTGGCCGGCCTGTCGCGGCAGGCCGCGAACCGCTCGCTGCAGCTTCTGGAGGAAAGGCGGCTGATCCGCGTCGAGATGGGCGGGATCACGGTGCTCGATCTCGACGGGCTGCGCCGCTACCGCAGCCGGCCGTGACGGGGCGTCGAGATCATCCAAAGCAAGATGGGCTACTTGCGTAGCGCGCATAACTGAGCGACGCTACCACATATTCTCCCGTTCCGTCTGTCAACCCCCGGCTTGTCGAAATCGCCGGGCGTTGCGACGTTGCGGGCCATAAGGCGTCCGGCACGCATCGGTCGTCGTCCGAGGGAACAGCGGCCGCCGATCCCGCCCGCGCGGGAACGGCGGCCCCGTCAGGGGAGGGAGGCCGTGGCCGAGGCCATCGCTGAGGGCGCTGCCGTCGACACGGTTCCGAAGCTCCTGCTGCGGAACGCGCAGCAGCGCGGCGCCCGGCCGGCGATCCGCGAGAAGGATCTCGGCATCTGGCAGGCCTGGAGCTGGGCCGAGGTCGCGACCCATGTGCGCGATTGCGCGCTCGGCCTCGCGGCGCTCGGCGTCGCGCGCGGCGACAAGGTCGCGGTGATCGGCCGCAACAAGCCCCGCCTCTACTGGACCTTCGCGGCCGCGCAGTGCCTCGGCGCGATCCCGGTGCCGGTCTATCAGGACTCGGTCGCCGAGGAGATGGCCTATGTCCTCGAGCATGCGGGCGTGACGGTCGCGGTCTGCGAGGACCAGGAGCAGGTCGACAAGGTGCTGTCGATCGCGGATCGGCTCTCGGGGCTCGCGCTGATGGTCTATGACGACCCGCGCGGCCTTCGCGACTACGACCATACCCGCCTCAAATCCTTCGAGACGGTGGAGGCGACGGGCCGCGAGGTCGCGGCGCGCGATCCGGCGCGCAAGGCCTGGCTCGACGCCGAGATCGCGCGCGGCGCGGGAAGCGACCTCGCGGTGATCCTCTACACCTCCGGCACCACGGGCAAGCCGAAGGGGGTGATGCTCACCTATGACAACGTCATCCGCGCGGCTATCAACGGCATCGAGTTCGACAAGCTGACCGACCAGGAGGAGGTCATCGCCTATCTGCCGCTCGCCTGGGTCGGCGACCACCTCTTCTCCTATGTGCAGTCCTATGCGGCCGGCTATTGCGTGAACTGCCCGGAAAGCGGCGAGACCGTGGTGGAGGACCGGCGCGAGATCGGCACGACCTACGCCTTCGCGCCGCCGCGCGTCTACGAGACCCTCCTCACCCTCTCGATGGTGCGCATGGAGGATGCGAGCGCGCCGAAGCGGCGGATGTTCAATTATTTCATCGCGCATGCGCGCCGCTGGGGCGAGAAGATCCTCAACCGCGAGAGCGTGCCGCTCGGGGCGCGGCTCCTCTACGGGCTCGGCGAGGTGCTGGTCTACGGGCCGCTGAAGAACCGCTTCGGCCTCTCGCGCGTGCGCGTCGGCTATACGGCCGGCGAGGCGATCGGCCCCGAGATCTTCCGCTTCTTCCGCGCGCTCGGCGTCAACCTGAAGCAGCTCTACGGGCAGACCGAGGCGAGCGTCTACATCACGGCGCAGCCGGACGGCGAGATCCGCGCCGACACGGTCGGCCGCCCCTCGCCCGAGGTCGAAATCCGCATCGCCGACAATGGCGAGGTGCAGTTCCGCTCGCCGGGCGTCTTCCAGGGCTACTACAAGGACGCCGAGAAGACGGCCGAGACCAAGACCGCGGACGGCTGGGTGAAGACCGGCGACGCCGGCTTCTTCGACCAGAGCGGGCACCTCAGGATCATCGACCGCGCGAAGGATGTCGGCAAGCTCGCGAGCGGGGCGCTGTTCGCGCCGAAATACATCGAGAACAAGCTGAAATTCTATCCCAACATCAAGGAGGCGGTGGCGTTCGGCGATCGCCGCGGCTTCGTCACGGCCTTCGTCAATATCGACCTGACGGCGGTCGGCTCCTGGGCGGAGCGCAACAACGTCGTCTATGCGAGCTACCAGGAGCTCGCCGGCCACAGCCAAGTCTACGAGATGATCGCCGGCCATGTCGCGGAGGTGAACCGCTCGCTCTCCGAGGAGCCGATGATGGCGGGCGCGCAGATCGCCCGTTTCCTGATCCTGCACAAGGAGCTCGACGCCGACGACGGCGAATTGACGCGCACCCAGAAGGTGCGGCGCGGCTTCATCGCGGAGCGCTACGCGCCGTTGATCGACGCGCTCTATGACGGCTCCACCCTCGCCGATATCCGCACCGAGGTGACCTTCGAGGACGGCAGGCGCGGCGTGATCGCGGCGCGCGTCGGCATCCGCGACGTTCCGACGGTGACGCCCGTGAAGGATCTCGCGGCATGAGGGCGCCGGGCGAAAATACCGCCGAGACCAGGCAGGCCGAGGTGCTGCTGAGCGTCGAGAACGTCTCGCTCGCCTTCGGCGGCGTGAAGGCGATCACCGACGTCTCCTTCGACATCCGCAAGGGCGAGATCCGCGCCATCATCGGGCCGAACGGCGCCGGCAAGACCTCGATGCTGAACGTCATCAACGGCTTCTACCATCCGAGCCAGGGGCGGATCACCTTCAAGGGCCAGCAGCGCGCCAAGATGCGGCCCTCGATCGCGGCGCGGCAGGGGATCGCGCGCACCTTCCAGAACGTCGCACTGTTCAAGGGCATGTCGACGCTCGACAACATCATGACGGGCCGCGCGCTGAAGATGACCTGCGGCTTCTTCTGGCAGCTCTGGCGGCACGGGCCGGCGATGCGCGAGGAGGTCGAGCATCGCCGCCATGTCGAGCAGATCATCGACTTCCTGGAGATCCAGCACATCCGCAACCAGGCGGTCGGCAAGCTGCCCTACGGCCTTCAGAAGCGCGTCGAGCTCGGCCGGGCGCTCGCCATGGAGCCTGACCTCCTCCTTCTTGACGAGCCGATGGCCGGCATGAACCTGGAGGAGAAGGAGGATATGAGCCGCTTCATCATCGACGTGAACGACCAGTTCGGCACCACCATCGCGCTGATCGAGCACGATATGGGCGTCGTCATGGACCTGTCGGACCGCGTGGTGGTGCTGGAATACGGCCGCAAGATCGCGGACGGCACGCCCGCCGAGGTGAAGCGCGACCAGAAGGTCATCGACGCCTATCTCGGCGTGGCGCACTGAAGGACAGGCGATGGATCTCCTCTACAAGATCTTCATCGATCCGTTCCTCCAGATGGGAGGCGCGCCCGACCTCTTCGTGCAGACGATCTGGGAGGGGCTCGTCGCGGGCGTGCTCTACGCGCTGATCGCGCTCGGCTTCGTGCTGATCTTCAAGGCGTCGGGCGTCTTCAACTTCGCGCAGGGCATCATGGTGGTGTTCGCGGCGCTGACCCTCGTCGGGCTCTACGAGAAGGGCGTGCCGGCCTTCCTGGCGCTGATCCTGACGATCGGCGTGATGTTCCTCCTGGCCGTGGCGATCGAGCGGGTGGTGCTGCGGCCCCTCGTCAACCAGCCCGACATTATCCTCTTCATGGCGACCTTCGGGCTGACCTATTTCCTGATCGGGCTCGGCGAGACGATCTTCGGCGGCAACACCAAGCAGATGATCACCGCTGAGCTCTGGCTGCCGAAGGGCTCCTGGGACCTGAACTGGTTCGGCGGGCTGGTCTCCCTGCAGAAGATCGACGTCGCGGCCGCGGTGATCGCCTCGCTGATGATCGCGGGCCTCGCCTTCTTCTTCCAGTACACCCGCATCGGGCGGGCGCTGCGGGCGGTCGCCGACAGCCACAAGGCGGCGCTCTCGGTCGGCATCAGCCTCAACCAGATCTGGGTCATCGTCTGGTTCGCGGCCGGCATCGTCGCGCTGCTGACCGGCATCATGTGGGGCGCGCGCTCGGACG
>JBDHTH010000089.1:0-8689 GCA_039808545.1 Phreatobacteraceae bacterium
CCGGCAGCGACAGCTCCGGATAGATCGCCGCCGCGAGGTCGCGCGCCGCGTCCGGGGTGCGCGGCCCGAAGCCGAGCAGGTACACCCCGCCCATCGCGATGGCGCGGTTGTTCCTGGCCGCCGGCGTCGCCGCGAAGACCGGCCCCTTGAACACTTCGGCACCGTTGAAGTCGTGCTCGCGCTCGCGCATGAAGATCACCGCCTCGGGCGCGGCCGCCAGCACCGCCTCGCCGGAGACCGGCTTGTAGCCCTTGATCTCATGGAAGGCGTTGTCGACGCGCGCGAAGCGCATCATCGCATCGGCCGTCGTGTCGTCGCCCGCCACCAGCGGCGCGCCGTCGCGCAGCGCCAGCACGAACATCGCCTTGCGCTCCGCCTTCACGGCCGCGACGATCTTGGCGAGCGCCGCGAAATCGGCCTCCACCGCCTTGGCGACCGCTTCGCCCTCCTCGACCTTGCCGATCGTCGCCGCGATGATGCGGATCTTGGCGACCACCCCCTCGGGCGATTTCGCGTCCGGCACCAGCACGACCGGCACCCGCCCTGCCTCCAGCGCCGTGATGGCGTCCGGCGGGCCGGAGCCCTCCACCGCGATGATCACCGACGGGCTCAGCGAAAGCACGCCCTCGGGCGCCAGCGCCCGCATGTAGCCGACCTTGGCCTTGGCGTTCGCGGCAGCCGGATAGGTGCTGGTGGTGTCGACCGCGACGATCCGGTCGCCGACGCCCAGCGCGTAGAGGATCTCGGTCACGGCGCTGCCGATCGAGACGATTCGGCTCGAATCCTGGCGGACGATCTCGCGGCCGCGCATGTCCTTCAGCGTCTCGGCGCCGGCTTGGGCCGCGCCGGCGAAGCCCGCCGCGGCCGCGATCAGCAGCGCGCAAGCCATTTGCCGCGCCACTGTGACGATCCTGCCACGGTGCCATGTCGCGGCCTGGATACGCCCGCGACAGGTCATGGACTGAGCGTAGTTCTTCATCGGGCACTCACTTCGTCAGGATCAGCTTGTTCTGCGCCGTCAGTCTAAGACGGTACTTCTCGGCGCCGTGGCGGACGATGATCTCTCGTCCATTCGCAAATATTTCTTGGCTATCCAGCTCGTTGCCCTTGAGCGACAAATGACGCTCAAGCAAGCTATCTTCTGATTTCTTCTTCTCTACTTTTTCGGAAGCCATAGTTTTTAATTTTTCCAAATCGAAAGCCGTACAAGGCAGCCCGAAGCCAGATTTCTTGCTCTGACTACTTGTCATAGCGACCAATGGATTTGTTGACAATCTTTGTCCGCTTCTCATAGATCGGCCATGCGTCGGGGCCAAAAGCGCCCCAATCCAGCCAGCAAGCACCGGCCTCCCGCCTCGCTAGCCAGCAGACGTCTTGGCAAAGTTGGGGGCTTATAGATGCGCGTGCGCATTGCCGCGATGGTCGCGGCTGGACTGACCACGATGAGCATGGGCGCCGCTGAGGCGCAGCAGGATCCGGCCGGCAAGCCGGTGACCGAGCTCGACACGATCACGATCACGGCCGATCGCGTGCCGTCGACCATCTACAACAGCCCCGCCACGGTGTCGGTCAAGGACGCCCAGGAGATCGACCGGCAGATCATCAACGGCCCGCGCGACCTCGTGCGCGACGAGCCGGGCGTCTCGATCACCAATGCGCCGACCCGCACCGGGCCGGGCAATTTCGTGATCCGCGGCATCGGCGAGAACCGCGTGCGCCTGCAGATCGACGGCGTGAAGATCCCGGACTATCCGCAGACCAATTTCGGCCCCGGCCTCTACACCCGCGACATCATCGATTACGACAGCCTCAAGCAGGTCGAGATCATCCGCGGCCCCGCTTCCGCGCTCTACGGCAGCGACGCCATCGGCGGCGTCGTCTCCTTCCTCACGAAGGACCCGTCCGACTATCTCGGCCCGGACAAGAACTTCTTCGGCTCGCTGAAGGGCGGCTACGATTCGGTCGACCGCAGCTTCATGTCGACCGCCACCATCGCGGGCCGGCAGGGTCCCTTCGAGGCGATGCTGCTCTACACCAAGCGCATCGGCCACGAGACCGACGCCAACGGCGCCCTGAAGCCCAATCCGGTCGACTATTTCGGCGACAACATCCTCGGCAAGATCATCTACAACCACCCCGATCTCGGCCAGTTCAAGGTGACGCTGGAGTATCTGCGCAAGAACTCGAATGTCGACGTCATCACGGCCAGGACCAATCCGGCGGTCGGCACGCGCGTGCTTTCCTCGCTCACCGACGACCTTTCGGTGAGGAAGCGCGTCAGCCTCGACTGGACGGCGCCGGTCGAGACCTGGTTCGCCGACACCGTCAAGACGACGCTCTACGCGACGCAGTTCAACCGCACCGAATTCACCACCGATCTGCGCGGCCCGGCCGGGTCCTTGATCCCGAACGCCCGCCGCGTCTCCGATTTCGGCTTCGACCAGACGATCATCGGCGCCGAGATCCAGCTCACGGCGCTGCGCCAGTTCTGGGGCGGCGAGCACCTCTTCACCTATGGCGGCACGCTCGACCAGACCAAGAGCTCGCGCCCGCGCGACCGCTTCGAGGAGAACCTGATCACCGGCGCGATCACCAAGACCTTCGCGGGCGAGGTGTTCCCGAACAAGAACTTCCCCGACACCGAGACGACGCAGGCCGCCGCCTACATCCAGGACATCGCCACCTATGGCCGCTGGCGCTTCATCCCGGCGATCCGCTTCGACTATTACCACCTGACGCCGAAGCCGGATGCCGCCTTCGCCAACTCGAACACCGGCGGCTTCCCGATCTCCGAGCGGACCGAGACCGAGATCTCGCCGAAATTCGGCGTCACCTACGACATCAACGAGAATTTCCGCCTGTTCGGCCAGTATGCGCACGGCTTCCGCGCGCCGCCCTACGACAACGCCAATTTCGGCTTCCGCAACCCCCTGCAGGGCTACGAGATCCTGCCGAACGGCAATCTGAAGCCCGAGACCAGCGACGGCATCGAGGCCGGCATCCGCGGCAAGTTCGACGACGGCTCGAGCTTCCAGGTCTCGGCCTTCTACAACCGCTACAAGGACTTCATCGACACCGTCCTGCTGAGCGCGCCGCCGGTCACGCCGCTGATGCGCTTCCAGTATCAGAACCTCTCCAACGTCACGATCTGGGGCGCGGAGGCGAAGGGCGAGTGGCGCCTGAACCCGACCTGGGCGCTGTTCGGCACGCTCGCCTATGCGCGCGGCGAGGACAACGACACCAGGCTGCCGGTCGACTCGGTCGATCCGTTCACGGCGGTCGCCGGCGTGCGCTACCGCAACGAGGGCTGGAATGCCGAGGTTCGCGCCCGCTACATCGCGTCCAAGACGCGGGTGAGCAACGCGAGCTACGTCAAGCCCGGCGCCTCCACGGTCGTCGACGCCCTCGTCTCCTACGAGGTCTCCCAGAATCTCGTGATCAACGCAGGCATCTTCAACATCTTCAACGAAAGCTACTTCAACCCGCAGGATGTCCGCGCCATCGCGGCGACCACGCCGACGCTCGAGCTCTACCGCGCACCGGGCCGCTCGTTCGCGATGAACATGACGGTGAAATGGTGAGGTAGCCGGCGAGGACGGCGGGCGGCGCGAGACCCCGTCCGTCGTTCTCGTTTCGGCAAGGCGCCGCAAACCGCGGAATGATGGTAGAATGGAGCTGGTCCGTCATCGGGCCAGTTTGCTTTTTGCAAACGGAGGAAGGACTTCACCCCATGTTTATCGCAATGAACCGCTTCAAGGTCGTCCCGGGCAGCGAGGCCGATTTCGAGAACGTCTGGCTGACGCGCGAGAGCTATCTCGACCAGTTGCCGGGCTTCATCAGCTTCCACATGCTGCGCGGCCCCAAGCATGAGGATCACACGCTCTATTCCTCGCATACGGTCTGGGAGACGAAGGCGGATTTCGAGAACTGGACGAAGTCGGAGGCCTTCCGGCGCGCCCATGGCCGCGTGCCCGGCCAGCAGACCAACAAGCCCCTCTATCTCGGCCATCCGAACTTCGAGGGCTTCGAGGTGTTCCAGACGATCGAGAAGGGACCGGCGATCGCCGCCGAGTAATCCTCCCGAGGCCTTGGCCGAAGCGAGGCGCGCATGGAGCCGGGTTCGCTGTCGCTGATCAAGCTCTTCGCGGATGCGGGGCCGCTCGTGAAGGGCGCCCTGCTCGTCCTGGTCGGCTGCGCCGCCTGGGCCGCGATCGCGGCCGGCGAATGCGTGCTCGCCACGCGCCGGCTCGGCAATGCCCTGGCGCGCCTGCAGGCCGGCGACCTCGCGGGCGCCGGTCCGCTCGGCGCCGTCTTCGCGGCGCGTGCCGACGAGGCCGACCGCATCGTCGCGGGCGAGACCGTCGGCGAGCGACGCGAGCGGATCGTCGGCACCGCCCGCCGCCAGGCGGCGGATCTGCTGGAGAAGGCGCGCGGCGACCTGCCGAGCGTGGCGGTCGTCGCCTGGACCGCGCCGCTCATCGGACTTCTCGCGACGATCTGGGGCACGATGACCAGCATCTCGGGGCTGGCCGCGGCGAAGAACGTCGATCTCGCGCTGATCGCGCCGGGCCTCGTCGAGGCGCTCGCCGCAAGCGCGCTCGGCGTCGCCATCGCGATCCTCGCGGCTTTCGCCCATGGTTACCTCAAGACGCGCCTGGCGCGCCTCGGCGCGGCCATCGAGCATCAGCTTCACGAGGAGCTGCCGAGCGCTTCCCACCCTCTCGCCGGCGAAGCGCCGGCCCGGCGCGAGGCCTGACCCGCGCCGATATAGCCTTCCCTGACCCTGCCGCGCCGCCATCGGCGCCCATCGGAGATGATGATGACCGCAACACCGCTGCGCACCGCGCCCGACACGCTGGAGGCCCTGAAGGCCGATATCGCCGCCAAGCCGGACGGCGTCGTCGAGGAGTTCGCGCGCCGGCACGGCGTCTCGAACGCCACCGTGCTCTCGCTGCTGCCGCCCGAGGCGGCGCGCGCCGCCGACGGCAGCCAGTTCGACGCCGTCTGGGAGGACCTGACGGCCTGGGGGCCGATCATGTTCATCGTCCACACGCCCGACGGCGTGTTCGAGACCAAGGGCGCGCTGCCGCCCGGCACGCATGGCCGCGGCTATTTCAACATCCATGGCGACAGCCCGATCGGCGGCCATATCCGCGCCGAGCGCTGCAAGCAGATCTTCTTCATCGACCGCCCGTTCTTCGGCCGCCGCTCCTGCTCGGTGCAGTTCTTCAACGAGGACGGCGAGGCGATGTTCAAGGTCTTCGTCGGCCGCGACGAGAAGCGCGAGCTGCTGCCCGACCAGCTCGCCCGCTTCGAGGCGCTGCGCGCCCGCCTCGCGCGCTGAGGCGCCTAAGCCGGCAATCCAGCGGCTGTGCCGCCGATTGCCGGCAATTTTTTTGCGGGATGGCGCAAGTCTTGACTGCTGCGGCGTCCGCAAGCGTTTCGTAGCGTCTGATCGCCCCTTGACCCGCTCACGGCACCCGGGGGACGCCCCCGGATATCGCCGACCCGCGACTTGGCAGTTGAATCTTCGGACCGCAGAACCAATTGTGCGAATGTCTGCCAAATCGGCGGCATCGCTTTCCCAGCGGCATCGCGCCGCATCAGCACGGAGCTATCCATGAGCATCTTCGGCAGCATCATGAACGCCATCTTCGGCAAGGCGAATGCCGCCCCGACCCCGGCCGGCACGACCGCAGCTCCTGGTGCCACGCCGGCCGCCGGCACCGCTGCTGCCCCGGCGCCCGGCGCCGGCGCGACCGTGGACGTGGCGGCGATCCTCGACCAGGCCGTGAAGGCCAAGGGCGAGAAGCTCGCCTGGAAGACCTCGATCGTCGACCTCATGAAGGCCCTCGACCTCGATTCCTCCCTCTCGGCCCGCAAGGAGCTCGCCAAGGAGCTCGGCTACACCGGCGCGCTGGACGGCTCGGCCGAGATGAACATCTGGCTGCACAAGCAGGTCATCGCCAAGCTCGCGGCGAATGGCGGCAAGGTGCCGGACGATCTGAAAGACTGATCCCGTATCGTTCCAATCGGAAACCCGCCACGCGCCGCGTGGCGGGTTTTTTCATGCGCGCGGACAGGCTCGGAACCGGGCCGCTATTCATGCGGTGATGGGAGGGAAATGGCGGGAGTGACGGGGCTCGAACCCGCGACCTCCGGCGTGACAGGCCGGCGCTCTAACCAACTGAGCTACACCCCCATCGAGCGGCTTCCGGCAGCTTGCGCGCCGCGCCGTCGAGGCCCGCGCTGAATACGGGACACCCCCTGCCCTGTCAAGCGATCAGGCGCCATTCCGGCGGCAATCGCGGAGGAAATTTCAGCACCGTCCAACACCTTGATCGATAAGGCGGAATACGAGGACCGAGCGCGCCCGGCGAGCCACGCCCAGGGCCGAGGCGCCATCCGGCACGATCGGCGGCGAACCGGCGACAACGCCCGGACAAGAGGCTACCATCCGCCACCGAGCGCAGGGCATCGGACGGGAACGGTGGGGACGGCCATGGTGAGCTTTCTGATCTGTTGGGCGATCGGCATCGTGCTGGCGCTGCTGGCGAACGTCATATCGCCGCTCAACCTGATGCGGCGGGTTCGCGGGCATGAAAGCGGCGGCCGGCTGCTCGGCATCGCCGTGAACGGGCTGATCTACGGCGTCGTGCTGTGGCTGCTCTATTCCGCCGGGGCCCTGCTGTTCCGCTAGGCTGCCTTCGAGCGCTACTCGGCGAGATACGCCGCGATGGCCGGGAAATATTCGGCCGGGATCAGGTATTTGCGCCGCGCGTCATGGGCGTCGATGAACAGCCCGCCATAGGCCGGGCCGCTGATGGCCGAGATGATCTCGTCGAAGGCGATCCAGTTCGCGGCGGGAGCGTTGATGGCGGCCGCCCTCAGCGCCTCCGGGCTCGTATAGACGTAGAGCCAGGCCTGTCCCTGATTGTCGTTGGCGACCATCATCTGCAGCGGCTTGCCGGGCTCCGGCTCGGCGCCCAGCGGCGCCACGAGCTGCCGGCCCTTCAAGGCGGTGATCACCTGCGAAAGCGAGTCTGCGAGAGGCAGCTCGGCGACGCTTTCGAGCAATTCGGCGATGTCGTTCATCGGGCCTCCCTCGGCGACGGGAAGCAGCCTACAAGGTCGAAGCCCCCGAAAGGAAGACGCGTGGCGGCGCGGAAATGGTGGGCGGTGAGGGATTCGAACCCCCGACCTACTGGGTGTAAACCAGCCGCTCTAACCAGCTGAGCTAACCGCCCGATGCAGCGACAAAGGGGGCGCCGCGGCCCCTATGCCAATCGTAGCGCCAAACGAGGCGCCGCGCCGCCAAGAACCGGCTGCGACCGCCCCGCAAAGAAAACGCCCGCGCGATGACTCGCACGGGCGTCGGAACGACGTGAACTCAGCGGTTCGCGACGGCGTCCTTCAGGCCCTTGCCGGCGCTGAACTTCGGCGCCTTCGACGCCTTGATCGCCACTTCCTTGCCGGTGCGCGGGTCGCGGCCCTTGCGGGCGGCGCGGTGCACGACCGAGAAGGTGCCGAAGCCGACGAGCTTGATCTCGTCGCCGGCCTTCAGCGTCTCGGTGACGACGTCGAAGGTGGCGTCGACCGCCGTGGCCGCGGCCGCGCGGCTGATTCCGGCCTTGTCGGCGACCGCTGCGATCAGTTCGTTCTTGGTCATGAGTAGAGATCCTCTGGATCGAGCCGCTCGGCTCTCACTGATGTCCGTCGGCGCCCAAGGAACCGTCCGGACGGATGTGGCGGCCGTATCCGCGGCGCGCCGGCGAAAAGTCGGTGTGACGTGATGGCGATAAAATCGCGCAAAGGCAAGAGCCTGCTTGCTTTCCAATGCGCATTGCCCAGCTTTTTGTCCGATTTTCCAACGCCGGCAACCGGATAGCCGATCCCCTTCCGGGCGGCCGCATTCTCGCGGCGAACCCTCCGGAAGGCCTCGAATCGCTGAACCGGGCGACGCCGGGCGGATATGGGGCCCAAAAAGCGGATATCCCGGCGCCAGGCCGGGACATCCTGTCTACAAAGGACGCGAGGACTGGCCCCCGCCCTCAATGGGCGACGACGCCCGGAACCTCTTCGGCCGGCGCCTTCGGCAGCGGCTCCAGCGTCTCGTCCCAGAAGACCGGCTCGGGCTTGCGCACCAGGGCGCGCGCCAGCACCTCGTCCATCCGTGACACCGGCACGATCTCCATGCCGGTCTTCACGCTTTCGGGCAGGTCCGCCAGGTCCTTGGCGTTGTCCTCCGGGATCAGCACCAGCTTGATGCCGCCGCGCAGCGCCGCCAGCAGCTTCTCCTTGAGGCCGCCGATCGGCAGCACCCGGCCGCGCAGCGTCACCTCGCCGGTCATCGCGACGTCGCGGCGCACCGGGATGCCGGTCATCACCGAGACGATGGCGGTCGCCATCGCGATGCCCGCCGACGGGCCGTCCTTGGGCGTCGCGCCTTCCGGCACGTGCACATGGATGTCCTTCTTGTCGAAGAGCGGCGGCTTGATGCCGAAATCGACCGCCCGGCTGCGGACATAGGAGGCCGCCGCCGAGATCGATTCCTTCATCACGTCCTTCAGGTTGCCGGTCACGGTCATGCGGCCGCGCCCCGGCATCATCACGCCTTCGATCGTCAGCAATTCGCCGCCGACCTCGGTCCAGGCGAGGCCCGTGACGACGCCCGTCAGGTCGTCGGACT
>JBDHTH010000090.1:0-8682 GCA_039808545.1 Phreatobacteraceae bacterium
TCGACCGGATGATCGCGCTGGTCGAGGGCGCCGAGCGGCAGAAGACGCCGAACGAGATCGCGCTCAACATCCTGCTGGCCGGGCTCACGCTGATCTTCATCTTCGCGGTCGCCTCGATCCCGAGCTTTGCGGCCTATGCGGGCGGCGCCATCCCGGTCATCGTGCTCGTCGCGCTGTTCGTGACCTTGATCCCGACGACGATCGGCGCGCTGCTCTCGGCGATCGGCATCGCCGGCATGGACCGGCTGGTGCGCTTCAACGTGCTCGCCATGTCGGGCCGGGCCGTGGAGGCGGCCGGCGACGTCGACACGCTGCTGCTCGACAAGACCGGCACGATCACGCTCGGCAACCGCCAGGCGACCGAATTCATGCCGCTGAAGGGCATCGCCGAGAAGGAACTCGCCGATGCCGCCCAGCTCGCCTCGCTCGCGGACGAGACGCCGGAGGGGCGCTCCATCGTCGTGCTCGCGAAGGAGAAATACGGCCTCAGGGAACGCGACATGGGCGCGCTGAACGCCCAGTTCGTGCCCTTCACGGCACAGACGCGGATGAGCGGCGTCGATATCGGCGACTCGTCGATCCGCAAGGGGGCGATCGACGCCGTGCTCGCCCATCTCGGCGCCTCGCCTGAAGCCGGGCGCGAGCTGAAGGTAGCGGCCGAGCGCATAGCCAAGGCCGGCGGCACGCCGCTCGCGGTCGCGCGCGACGGGCGGCTGCTCGGCGTCGTTCATCTGAAGGACATCGTGAAGGGCGGCATCCGCGAGCGCTTCGCCGAGCTGCGCCGCATGGGCATCCGCACCGTCATGATCACCGGCGACAACCCGATGACGGCGGCCGCGATCGCGGCCGAGGCGGGCGTCGACGACTTCCTCGCGGAGGCGACGCCGGAGGCCAAGCTCAAGCTGATCCGCGACGAGCAGGCCGGCGGCAAGCTGGTCGCCATGTGCGGCGACGGCACCAACGACGCTCCCGCCCTCGCCCAGGCCGATGTCGGGGTCGCCATGAATACAGGCACGATGGCGGCGCGCGAGGCCGGCAACATGGTCGACCTCGATTCCGACCCGACAAAGCTCATCGAGATCGTCGAGATCGGCAAGCAGTTGCTGATGACGCGCGGCTCGCTGACCACCTTCTCGATCGCCAACGACGTCGCGAAATACTTCGCGATCATCCCGGCGATGTTCGCGGCCCTCTATCCGCAGCTCGGCGCGCTCAACCTGATGCATCTGGCGACGCCCGAGAGCGCGATCCTGTCGGCGATCATCTTCAACGCGTTGATCATCGTCGCGCTGATCCCGCTCGCCCTGCGGGGCGTGCGCTACCGCGCGATCGGCGCCGGCGCGCTGCTGCGCCGCAACCTCCTCGTCTACGGGCTCGGCGGCCTCGTCATCCCCTTCGTCGGGATCAAGGCGATCGACCTCGTCGTCACGGCCATCGGCCTCGCCTGATCGGAGCCAAATCATGCTGAAACATATTCGTCCCGCCCTCGTGATGATCCTCGCCCTGACGGCGATCACGGGGCTCGCCTATCCGCTGGCGATCACCGGCATCGCGCAGGCCCTCCTTCCCGATCAGGCCAATGGCAGCCTGATCGCCCGCAACGGAACGGTCGTCGGCTCGGCGCTGATCGGCCAAGCCTTCACGAGCGAGCGCTACTTCCATGGCCGGCCTTCGGCGACCCTCGGCCCCGACCCCGCCGACTCGTCTAAGACGGTGCCGGTTCCGTACAACGCCGCCAATTCGGGAGGCTCGAACGTCGCGCCGACGAATGCCGCCCTGATCGAGCGCGTTAAGGGCGAGCTGGAGGCCCTGCGGCGCGATGCACCGGCCGGCGCGAATGTGCCGATGGATCTCGTGACGACCTCCGGCTCGGGCCTCGATCCGCATATCACGCCGGCCGCCGCCCTGTTCCAGGTGGCGCGCGTCGCGAAGGCACGCGGCCTGCCGGAGGAAAGGCTCCGCGCCCTCGTCGCGAGCCATATCGAGGCGCCGGCCCTCGGCCTGCTCGGCGAGCCGCGCGTCAACGTGCTGCTGCTCAACCTCGCGCTCGACGGGCTGCGGTAAGCGGTTCCGGCCTCTATAATCCAGGGTCATGGCCGAGGATCGCAGCAATCTGCCGGACAAGCGCCCCTCGCCCGAGGCCCTTCTCGCGCAGGCCAAGGGGGATGGGCGGGGCCGGCTGAAGGTGTTCCTCGGCGCGGCGCCGGGCGTGGGCAAGACATACGAGATGCTCACCTCCGGCCGCGCCAAGCTGCGCGACGGCTGGGATGTGGTGGTCGGCGTCGTTGAAACGCATGGCCGCAAGGAAACGGCCGCGCTGCTCGACGGGTTCGAGACCGTTCCGCGCCGCCGCATCGCCTATAAGGGCCAGGTTCTCGAGGAAATGGACCTCGACGCGCTGCTGGCGCGCCGGCCGCGCCTCGTGCTCGTCGACGAGCTCGCCCATACCAACGCGCCCGAAAGCCGCCATCCGAAGCGCTGGCAGGACGTCGAGGATCTGCTGGCCGCGGGCATCGACGTCTATACGACGCTGAACATCCAGCATGTCGAGAGCCTGAACGACATCGTCGCGCAGATCACCGGCATCCTCGTGCGCGAGACGGTTCCCGATCATATCATCGACCGCGCCGACGATATCGAGGTGGTCGACCTGACGCCGGACGACCTCATCGCCCGGCTGAAGGAGGGCAAGGTCTATGTCCCCGGCACCGCCGAGCGGGCGCTCGGCCACTATTTCTCGCGCGGAAACCTCACGGCGCTGCGCGAGCTCGCCCTCAGGCGCACCGCGCAGCGCGTCGACGCGCAGCTCCTCAACCATATGCAGGCGCACGCGATTCAGGGGCCTTGGGCGGCCGGCGAGCGGGTGCTGGTCTGCGTCAGCGAGGACCCGCGCGCACCCGGCCTGGTCCGCTACGCCAAGCGGCTCGCCGACCGGCTCCGCGCGCCCTTCACGGCGCTCGCCGTCGAAACGGGACGCAGCGCGTCGCTGTCGGAAGCGGAGCGCGACCGGATCGCCGAGACGCTGCGCCTTGCCGAACGCCTCGGCGGCGAGGCCGCGACCATACCGGGCGGCGCGCGGCGGATCGCCGACGACGTGATCGGCTTCGCGCGGGAGACCAACGTCACCCATATCGTGATCGGCAAGTCGAGCCGATCGCGATGGTTCGAACTCCTCAACGGCTCCGTCGTCCACGATCTCGTCCGGCGGGCGGGCGATATCAGCGTGCATGTCATCGCGGGGGACTCACATGGTGCTCCCGCGCCGCCGACCGGCGCGCTGCCCGACAACGCCGCCTGGCGACGCGCCGGCGGCGGCGCCTATGCGGTCGCGCTCGCGGTCGTCGCCGCCTCGCTCGGCCTCGCGAAACTGGTGCAGCCGATCTTCGGCGTCGAGGCGGTCGACCTCATCTTCCTCACCGGCGTCGTCGCCATCGCGATCCAATTCGGCCTCTACCCTTCTCTCGTCGCGGTCCTGGCGGCCTCGCTCGCCTACAACTTCTTCTTCCTGCCGCCGCTCCACACCTTCACGATCGCGGAGCCGACGAACGTCGCCTCCTTCGTGCTGTTCACGGTCGTCGCCGTGCTGGTCTCCAACCTAGCGGCGCGCGTGCGCCTGCAAGCCGAGATCGCGCGCGGCCGCGCCAGGACCACGGAGGCGCTCTACGGCTTCAGCCGCAAGCTGACGAGCTGCACGGGGCTCGACGACGTCCTCTGGGCGACGGCCTTCCAGATCGCCTCGCTGCTCGCGGCGCGTGTCGTCGTCCTGCTTCCCGAGACGGATGGCGCGATCGCGGTGCGCGCCGGCTATCCGCCCGAGGACGAGCTCGACGGCGCCGATATCGCGGCGGCGAAGGTCGCCTACGATACCGGCAAGCCGGCCGGCCGCGGCGCCGATACGCTGCCGGGCGCAAAGCGCCTGTTCCTGCCGCTGCGGACGAGCCGCGGCGTGGTCGGCGTCGTCGGGCTCGACGCCGACAAGGCGAGCCGGCTGTTCACGCCCGAGCAGCGCCGCCTGTTCGACGCCCTGGCCGATCAGGCCGCGCTGGCCATCCAGCAGGTGCAGCTCCTAGAGGATCTCGACCGCGCCAAGCTCGACGCCGAGACGGACCGGCTGCGCCAGGCGCTGCTGACCTCCATCTCGCATGATCTGCGCACCCCGCTCGCCAGCATCATCGGCGCGGCCGCGACGCTGCGCGACTACCGGACGGAGCTCGACGAGGAAACGAAGGCGGATCTACTCGGCTCCATCCATGAGGAATCGGAGCGCCTCAACCGCTTCATCGCCAACCTGCTCGACATGACACGCCTGGAATCGGGCGCCATCCGGCCGAACCGCTCGCCGCACGAGATCGACGAGGTGGTCGGCAGCGCGCTGCGGCGGGCCGGAAAAGTGCTGGCCGGGCATCGCGTCGCGGTCGATCTTTCGAGCGATCTGCCGATGGTCGACATCGATCCGGTGCTGTTCGAGCAGGTGCTGTTCAACCTGCTCGACAATGCCGCGAAATACGCTCCGGCCGGCACCGCCGTCCGTATCGTCGGACGGGCGGACGCGGCACGGCGCCTGGTGACGCTGCAGGTCCTCGACGAGGGCGACGGGATCGTGCCGGCGGAAGATGCCGATCGGATATTCGACAAGTTCTACCGCGCGCCCAAGGGAGACCGCGTCCGGCCCGGCACCGGGCTCGGCCTTGCGGTGTGCCGCGGCTTCGTCGAAGCCTTGGGCGGCAGCATCACCGCCGCCAACCGCAGCGACCGCAGCGGCGCGGCCTTCACGATAACGTTGCCGGCCGCCGATCGCGGCCTGGAGGCCGCCGCATGAACGCGACCGCGATCCGTATCCTCGTCGTCGACGACGAGCCGCCCATCCGCCGCCTGCTGCGCGCCTCGCTCGCCACCCAGGGCTTCGAGGTGACCGAGGCCGCGAGCGGCGCCGAGGCGCGCCGGCAGATCGAGGAGGAGAAGCCCGATCTCGTCATCCTCGATCTCGGCCTGCCGGACGTCCAGGGCCGCGACCTGCTCGTGGAATGGCGCAGCCGCGGGATCACGACGCCGATCGTCATCCTATCGAGCCGCAACGATGAAGCCGGCATCGTCCAAGCGCTCGAGCTCGGTGCTGACGACTATGTCACGAAGCCCTTCGGTGCCAAGGAGCTCACCGCGCGCCTGCGGGTCGCCCTGCGCCACCGCTTGCAGCAACAGGGCGAGAAGCCCGTCTTCAGGCTCGACGAGCTGAGCGTCGACCTCGTCCGCCGCATCGTCCGCCTGGGCGAGGACGAGGTGAAGCTGACGCCGCGCGAATACGACATCCTCCGCATCCTGGTGCAGCATGCCGGCAAGGTGCTGACGCACGCCTTCATCATCCGACAGGTCTGGGGCGGCGCCGCCGACGTGCAGAATCTGAGGGTGCATGTGCGCCAGCTACGCCAGAAGATCGAGGCCGATCCCGAGCAGCCGCGCCATCTCCTTACCGAGACCGGCGTAGGCTATCGCCTGCGCGCGCCGGAATGACCGCCGCCGTGCCCGACCAACGCCATGGACACATGAAGATTTCCGATCTGCTCGACGAAGACGACGTCATCGACGGCATCGCCGTCGGCGACAAATCCGCGCTGCTGCAGCATCTGGCGGGTCGCCTTGCTGCGAAGACGGGAATCGATGCCGGCGGGATCGCGCCGGCGCTGCTGCATCGGGAGGCGCTCGGCTCGACCGGCATCGGCGCGGGCGTCGCGGTTCCCCATGCCCGGATGGCGCAGGTGACGAAGCCTGTCGGCCTGTTCGCGCGGCTCGGCGCGCCGATCGACTGGAACGCGATCGACGGCCGCCGCGTCGACCTCGTCTTTCTGCTGCTGCTGCCGCTGAACGTCTCGGGCTCCGACCCGGTGGCGGCGCTCGCCGCCGTCGCCCGGCTGTTCAGGCGCGAGGAGACGCTGACCGAGCTGCGGAAATCCCGCAATGCGCGGGAGGCGTTCGCGATCCTTTGCGGCTCTGAAACGAGCCGCTAGCCGGCCGGATCTCTCCGTCTGGAGACCCGGCGCGCGGCAGCCGACACGCGCTACGCCTTGTCGAAACGCAGCGCCGTGGAGCCGATCTTCACGACGTCGCCGGCCGCGAGGGTGCGCACGCCGTCGAGCGCCTGGCCGTTGACGAGCACGCGGTTCGACTTGCCGCCGTCGCGGATATCGACCCGGCCCTGATCCGCGATGACGATGGCGTGTTGGTCGCGCGAGATCGTCATGTCGCCGAAGTCGAGCGCGATGCGGCTGTCGGAGGACCGGCCGACCTGGTTGGTCCCTGAGAAGATCTGCCGCACCTGCCCCTTGCCCGGCCCCTCGACGATGACGAACTGGCCGATGACATTGGACGGGCGGACGACCTGCGTGCCGACATCGTCGAGATCGTCACGCGGCTGCGGCGCGCCGCCGACGCCAGAATTTCCGCTTGCTCCGTGTCCGCTCATCGTCATCTCCAAAACGCTTTGGTCCAGATAGGCCTGAGGCCGCCCGCTCAGCTCGCGGCCCCTTTATGGAAGGCGAAATTGACGCCGCCAAGCGTGACGACGTCGCCGTCGAACAAAAAAGCGTGCTCCTTGGCGGTGCCGTTCACAAGAAGCGTGTTCGGGCTCTCGCGCGCGACCGTGAGGTTCTCGATCTCGAACTTGCCGTTGACCGCCCGCAGCCGCGCATGGCTACGCGAGACCCTCACATCGTTGATGAGGATGTCGTCGTCACTGTGGCGGCCGATCACGACTTCCGGCGCGGTCAGGAAGATCTGGCCGGGCGAGACGTCGAAATCGAGCCGCGCCAGAACGGAGGCGCGCGGGACGATCAGCTCGCTCATGACCTCGTCGGCGCTCGGCCGCTTGTTGCCGGACCATCGGAAGATAATCCAGAGGCCGACCGCGACCAGGACGAGAACAGGGACAAGAACAATCAGCCAATCACTCATGCCGAACCTTGCATCGCTGCCCGCGGCGCGATCCTAGATCAAGATTCGAGCCGATGGAAACTGCCGGCGGAGATGCCGCCGCAGAGGCGCGGTCGCACCCGGCGCGTCATCTTCGGAACCCCCATAACGCCCGCGAATGCCTGGAAAAACGGCAGCCGCGCGGATTGACGCCATGGCGGCCCCGTGAGAGCGTGCCGCCGCGGGTGGGTCCACGCCGCGTCCGTATTGCGACGCCTCGTAACAGTGACGCCACGTCATAATACTGCATAAACCGAGGGTTCCGCCGTGATCAAGATCGATCCCCCCCTTGTCCTGACCGTGACCGCCGTATTGGCGGTCGGCCTGCCCTATCTCATCTGGAAGATTCCGATCGTCAGCAAATGGATGCCGCTGGCCGTTACGCAGATCCTGTTCGGCCTGCTGCTCGGCCCTTCGATCCTCGGCGCGCTGATCGGCATCGAGAATCACAAGGCGTTCTTCGGCGGCGCCAATTACGGCGCGATCAACGCGGTCGCGACCGTCGCGGTGATCCTGTTCGCGTTCCTGGCCGGCGTCGGCACCGATCGCGACGTCGTGAAGAAATCGGCGGGGCTGACGGTGGCGACCGGCATGGTCAGCCTGCTGGCGCCGCTGCTGATCGGCTGCGGCGTCGCGATGGCGCTCGCGATCGCCGTCCCGAGCGTCAAGGGCCCCAATGCGAGCCCGCTGATCTACGGCCTTGGCTTCGGGCTGGTCATGTCGATCACCGCCCTGCCGGTGCTGGCCGCGATCCTGTCCGAATTGCGGCTGATGTCGAAGCCGATCGCGTCGATCGCGCTGGCCGGCGCCGGCGTCGGCAACACCTTCATCTGGGTCGGGCTCGGCATCGTCCTGGTGCTCAGCCAGATGAACCCGGACGGAGGCGTGGGAACGGCCCTGCTGGTCGCGCTGATCGGCGCGGTGGCGATCGTCGGCATGTGGATGTTCATCGCGCGGCCGCTGTTCAACCGGATGCCGGTCGACAAGAACTCGATGGGCATGATCCTCGCGGCCGCGATGGTCTTCGCCTGCATCTCGGGCGGCATCGCGCATGTCACCAAGCTGCATTTCATCCTCGGCTCCTTCCTCGCCGGGCTGCTGGTGCCAGAGCATGTGCGCCAGCCGATGCGCGACATGCTGGAGCGGCCCGTCAACATCGCCTTCGTGCCGTATTTCTTCGCGGTGGCGGGGCTGGCGACGCGGTTCGACCTCACCGATCCGACGCTCTACCTGGTGGCGGCCATCGGCATCGTCGTCGCGATCCTCGGCAAGATCGTCCCGACCGCCATCGTCGCCCGCATGTGCGGGCAAACGAGCGCCTTCGGCGCGACGCTCGGCATCATGCATATGACGAAGGGCCTCGTCGGGGTGGCGCTTGCCTTCTTCCTCGAGCAAGGCGGCATCTTCAGCGCCGCGAGCTATACGGCCGCCGTCATCGTCTGCCTCATCACGACCGCCCTCACGGCGCCGGCCCTCAACTGGGCCGCTGCCGCCAATGCCGACGTGAAGACGCTCCTGACGCCGGAACCGGATGCCACCCCGGCGCCCGCCCCTGCGGCGGCGCGGCCGGTGCCGCAGGCCGGCGCATAGCAATTCCGATACGAGGATCGGAAACGACAAGGGCGGCGCCGATGGCGCCGCCCCTTTTCGTTTTTCGGCGGGTCGAAGCGGCCGAAGGCTAATTCCTCGCCTCCGACGACGGCGCCAGCATGGTGACCA
>JBDHTH010000091.1:0-8652 GCA_039808545.1 Phreatobacteraceae bacterium
CCCGAGATGATCAGCGGCGTGCGCGCCTCGTCGATCAGGATCGAATCGACCTCGTCGACGATCGCGTAGACATGGCCGCGCTGCACCATGTCCTCGACGCGGTATTTCATGTTGTCGCGCAGATAGTCGAAGCCGAGCTCGTTGTTGGTGCCGTAGGTGACGTCGCAGGCGTAGGCCGCCTTGCGCTGTTCGTCGTCGAGGCCGTGGACGATGACGCCGACCGTGAGGCCGAGGAAGCGGTAGATGCGCCCCATCCATTCGGAGTCGCGCTGGGCGAGGTAGTCGTTGACCGTGACGACATGCACGCCCCGGCCCGTGAGGGCGTTGAGATAGACCGCGAGGGTGGCGACCAGCGTCTTGCCCTCGCCGGTCTTCATCTCGGCGATCTTGCCGTCGTGCAGCACCATGCCGCCGATCAATTGTACGTCATAGTGGCGCTGGCCGAGGACGCGCTTGGCCGCCTCGCGCACGGTCGCGAAGGCCTCGACCTGGATGTCGTCGAGGCTCTTGCCGTCCTTCAGCTTGGCCTTTAGCGCGTCGGTGCGCGCCTTCAACTGCTCGTCGGAGAGGGCTTCCATCTCCTTTTCGAGAGCGTTGATCGCATCCACCCGCCCCCGATACTGCTTGACCTTGCGGTCGTTCGAGGTGCCGAACAGCTTGCGGGCGATAGAGGCGAACATCGCGGAAAGTCCCCAAACGGCTATCGCGGCCGCTTCGATGCCCTTTCGGGTCGAAGTGCCGCGCGAAATCAGTTGCGGGGCGCCGATGGCCTAGCGAACCGGCCGTCTGCCCGTCCGCCAACGAAGCGGGGCGACCAGCGGCGTGAACGCGCATCCGCCGTAAGGCCTTCAGCGCAGGTTCATGTTCGGTCAGGCAGGGGTCGGCGCCGACGGAGCTTCGCAGAGATATGAATGGCTTCCAGGGTTGTCAATCGCCAGGGTTTGAGGCATTCCGGTCTCTCATGAGGATGCCGTGGCGAAGTCCCGCGAAGCGGGGTTTGAAGCAGGGTTTTCTCGGCCGTTCGCCGTCGCCATATACAGCCAACCGGCTCCGACCGTCGTCGCGGAGCGCTTTGAAGCGACCAACAAGGATTTTCCGCATGGTATCGTTCGTCCGTAACCTCATCGGAACCGGACCGCTCGCGGCCGGGCTGGTCCTCGCCCTTGCGGGCGCGCCGGCCCTGGCGCAGCAGCCCGCCGCTCCCGCCGCTCCGGCGGCCCAGCCGGAGAAGCCCGCCGAGGACAAGGTCGTCGCCACCGTCGACGGCGTGCAGATCCGCGAGAGCGACCTCGCGGTCGCGGAGGAAGACGTCGGCCAGAACCTGACCGGCATGCTGCCGATGCAGCGCCGCGACTATCTCGTCACCTACCTCACCGACCTGACGCTGGTCGCCAAGGCGGCCGAGGCCAAGAAGATCGCCGACAGCGATGATTTCAAGCGCCGTCTCGCCTATCAGCGCAACAAGGTGCTGATGGAGAGCTTGCTCGGCGATATCGGCAAGGAAGCCGTCTCGGAAGAGACGATGAAGAAGATCTACGACGAGGAGGTCAAGAAGCTCGAGGGGCAGACCGAGATCCGCGCCCGCCACATCCTGGTGGAGAGCGAGGACAAGGCCAAGGAGCTCCTGGCGCAGATCAAGGCCGGCAAGAACTTCGAGGAACTCGCCAAGGCGAATTCCAAGGATTCCAGCGCCGCGCAGGGCGGCGACCTCGGCTTCTTCTCGAAGGGCCAGATGGTTGCTCCCTTCGAGACCGCGGCCTTCGCGCTGAAGGCCGGCGAGGTGTCGGATGTCGTGAAGACCGATTTCGGCTTCCACATCATCAAGGTCGAGGAGGTGCGTCCGCGCGCCGCGCCCCCCTATGACCAGGTGAAGACGCAGATCGCCACCTATCTCGTGCGCAAGTCGCAGGCCGATCTCGTGAAGTCGCTGCGCGACAAGGCGAAGATCGAGCGCGCCAACCCGCCGGCCCCGCCGCCTGCGCCCGCTCCCGCGGCACCGGCCGCGCCTGCGCCCGCCGCGCCGAAGAACTGATAGACAGACGCCTTTCCACGGGCCGCCGATCCGGCGGCCCGTCTGCTTTTCCTCCCCTCTTTTCCGACAATCGCCCATCGCGATCGAGGCTTGCCATGTCCGACGCCGTATCGCCGCTCGCCCCCAAGACCGTTCCCGACATGCCCCCGATCGAGGGCGTGCGTTTCGCGACCGCGCGCGCCGGCATCCGCTACAAGAACCGCACCGACGTGCTGCTCGCGGTGTTCGACAAGGGGACGAGCGTCGGCGGTGTCTTCACGCGCTCCAAATGTCCCTCGGCGCCGGTCGACTGGTGCCGGGCCGCGCTCGCCAAGGGCAAGGCGCGCGGCCTCCTGGTGAATTCCGGCAACGCCAACGCCTTCACGGGCAAGAAGGGCAAGGATGCGACCGCGCTTTCGGCGAAGCTCGCGGCCGAGGCGCTCGGCTGCCGGCCGGGCGAGGTGTTCCTCGCCTCCACGGGCGTGATCGGCGAGCCGCTCGACGCCACGAAATACGAGGCGGTGCTCGCCGAGACGGCGGCCCGCGCGGCGGACGGGCCCTGGATCGATGCGGCGCGCGCCATCATGACGACCGACACCTTCCCCAAGGTCGCGACGCGCCGTGCCAAGATCGGCGGCGTCGAGGTGACGATCAACGGCATCGCCAAGGGGGCCGGCATGATCGCGCCCGACATGGCGACGATGCTCTCCTTCATCTTCACGGATGCGGCCATCGGCGCCGAGGCGCTGCAGCAGCTTATCTCTCGCGGCGCCCGCGACAGCTTCAACGCGCTGACGATCGACGGCGACACCTCGACCTCCGACACGCTGCTCGCCTTCGCGACCGGCGCGGCGGCCAAGCGCGGCGCGCCGCGGATCGAATCGGCCGGCGACCGGCGCCTCGCCGGCTTCAAGGCGGCGTTCAACGACCTCCTGGAGGATCTGGCGATCCAGGTGGCGCGCGATGGGGAAGGGGCCCGTAAGCTGATCGAGGTCGTGGTGAAGGGCGCCGTCTCCAGGGCCTCAGCCCGGCGCATCGCCATGTCGATCGCCAATTCGCCGCTCGTGAAGACGGCGGTGGCGGGCGAGGACGCCAATTGGGGCCGCGTCGTGATGGCGGTCGGCAAGGCCGGCGAGCCGGCGGACCGCGACAAGCTGGCGATCTCGTTCGGCGACATCCGCGTCGCGGTCGAGGGCGCGCGCGATCCGGCCTATGACGAGGCCGCCACCTCCGCCTATATGAAGCGCGACGAGGTGCGCATCCATGTCGATCTCGGGCTCGGGACGGGCCGAGACCGGGTGTGGACCTGCGACCTGACCAAGGAATATGTCGCGATCAACGGCGACTATCGCTCGTAGGAGTCGTTTCGGACGGTGCGGATTGTCGCGAAATTTGTCTCGAATTCGGAACGCGCCCTTAACGCGGACCTGCCATCCTCAGAGCGCTGCGAATGAAGCTTCTCCTGGTCGTCGCCTGCGCCCTGATCGATGCGGATGGGCGCGTGCTGATCGCCCAGCGCCCCGCCGATAAGGCGCTCGGCGGCCTGTGGGAGTTTCCCGGCGGCAAGGTCGAGCCCGCGGAGCGTCCCGAGGACGCGCTGATCCGCGAGCTCAGGGAGGAGCTGGGAATCGTGGTCAAGGCCGCTTGTCTGGCGCCGCTCACCTTCGCGAGCCACGCTTACGAGGATTTCCATCTCCTGATGCCGCTCTATGTCTGCCGGCGCTGGGAGGGCAATCCCGCGCCCCATGACGCCCAGGCGCTCGCCTGGGTGAAGCCCGCCAAGCTGCGCGACTATCCGATGCCGCCGGCGGACGCGCCTCTCATCCCCCATCTCCTCGATCTTCTGTGAGGCCGCCGATGGTCAGCGAAGCGTTGCAGGCCAATATCCGACGCTTCGCGGGCGACGAGCGCGGTGCGACCGCGATCGAATACGGGCTGATCGCAGCTTTCATCTTCCTGGCGATCGTCGGCGTGCTGGCGACGCTCGGCCCGACGCTGCGCGACAAGGCCTTCGCGCCCGTCGCAACCGCCCTCGGGACTTAGTCCGGCCGCTTCTTCAGCGGCTGCTCGGCGACGCCGAGCGCATCTGCGAGGCACATGCGTGCCGATCCCGGCTTGAGCGGCTTCTGCTGGCTCTGATGCGGCGCCCAGCCCGACAGGTGGATCACCTCGAAGGTGGCGCGCACCTTTCCGTCCGGATCGCCGAAGCGCTCGTGATAGAGCGCGGCGAGGCGGGCCAGCGTCTCGCGCCGGAGCGGCCTGCGGCTGCGCTCGGCGAGCGCGTTGGTCAGCCCCATGCCGCGCAGATCCTCGAACAGCGCGAAGATGCTGGAATAGCGCACCGTGATCGTGTCGCTGTCGGCGACCGGCAGCGCGAAGCCGGCGCGCTGCAAGAGGGCGCCGATGTCGCGGATATCGGCGAAGGGCGAAACGCGCGGGCTGACGCCGCCCAGCGTCTCGATCTCGGCCGCCGCGAAGACCTGCCTGAGCTCGCTCAGGCTGTCGCCGCCGAGCATCGCGGCGAGCAGCAGCCCGTCCGGCTTCAGGGCGCGGCGGATCTGCGCGAGGAGACCCGGCAGGTCGTTGACGGATTGCAGCGCGAGGCTGGAGGCGACGAGGTCGAGCGAGGCATCCGCGAAGGGGATCAGCTCAGCCGGGCAGGCAAGGACCGGCCCGGCGCCGGGGCGGACGAGATCGGCGACGGGCTCCGTCCTCACCAGGAATTGAACGCGGCCCGTGGCGGTCAGCGCCGCGCTTAGGCGCCCGTCCGGCGAAGCGATGTCGGCCGCCCGCTCGAACTGGCGCGTGGTGATCAGCACGCGGTCGGCGAGATCCTCGGCGAGGCGGCGCGTCAGGAAATCGGGCCGCGCCAGGCGGGCGGCGCGCCGCCGGCGGGCGAGAAGCGCGGCATCGTCGAAAAGGCGGGGGGCGGACATGCCCCTTTATTGGCCGCGCGGCGATTCGACGTCAAACCGCGAGTGCGCAATGATCGCGCATGGGCGAGGGGTTCGGGGCGCGGCTGCGCGGTCTCGGCCGGGTCGGCGGGCGCGGCCTGATTGATCTGGTGCTGCCGCCGCTATGCCTTGCGTGCCGGCGCCCGGTGCGTGATCCGCATGGGCTGTGCGCCGCATGCTGGTCGAAGCTCTCCTTCATCACGCCGCCCTTCTGCATCCGGCTCGGCACGCCGATGGAGGCCGATCTCGGCCCGGATGCACTATCGGCCGAGGCGATCGCCGATCCGCCGGCCTTCGCGCGGGCGCGCGCGGCGGTGCGCTATTGCGACATCGCGGAACGGCTCGTCGCGGGCCTGAAATACGCCGACCGGCTGGAGATCGCGCCCGCCATGGCGCGCTGGATGGGTGCGGCCGGCCGCGAAATCCTGGAGGAGGCGGACGCGCTGGTGCCGGTGGCGATCCATTGGCGGCGGCGCGTCGCGCGGCGTTTCAACCAGGCGGCGCTGCTCGCCGATCATGTCGGACGGGCAGCGGGGCGGCCGGTCTTGCCCTTCGCGCTGACGCGCCCCGTGCATCGCCCGCCGCAGGTCGGGCTCGACCGCGCCGACCGCCGCCGCAACGTGCAGGGCGTATTCCAGGTGCCGCGCGAAGAGCGCACGGCGATCCACGGCAAGCGGCTGGTGCTGATCGACGACGTGCTCACGACCGGCGCCACGGTCGACGCCGCGAGCCGCGTGCTGCTGAGGGCCGGCGCGCTGCGCGTCGACGTGCTCACCTTCGCGCGGGTTGTGGAGACGGTCTGATGTCCCATATGTTTCGCGGATCCTCATGGAACCCGCGAATGACCGATATCGAGATCTACACCAAGGATTACTGCCCCTATTGCGCCGCCGCGAAGGCGCTGCTGGCCCGCAAGGGCGCGGCCTTCACGGAGATCGACATCCTGGCGCATCCGGAGCGCCGGGCCGAGATGATCCAGAAGGCAGGCGGACGCACGACCGTGCCGCAGATCTTCATCGGCGGCCGGCATGTCGGCGGGTCGGACGATCTGCATGCGTTGGACGCCGCCGGGCGGCTCGATCCGATGCTGAACGGCGCCTGACAGACCCTGATTTGGCGCGATAAAGAACGGAAGGCTGCGGTGTCGGAAGCGAAACTGGTGAAGATCGCGCTGGTGCAGATGCGGAGCGGGCGCGAGGTGGCGGCGAATGTCGCGGCGGCGAGCGCGCTCATCCGCGCGGCGGCGGCCGAGGGCGCGGTCTATGTCCAGACCCCCGAGATGACCTCGCTGCTCGACCGCAACCGCGCCGAGATGGCGACGAAGATCCGCTCCGAAGAGGAGGATACGGCGCTCGCCGCGTTCCAGGCGCTGGCGAAGGAGCTCGGCATTCATCTGCATGTCGGCTCGCTGCCGATCAAGCTCGAAGGCGACCGCGCCGCCAATCGCGGCTTCCTGATCGGGCCGGACGGCGCGATCCTGGCGCGCTACGACAAGATCCACATGTTCGACGTCGATCTCGCCAATGGCGAGAGCTATCGCGAGAGCGGCGCCTATCGACCCGGCGAGGTCGCGGTGGCGGTGGACCTGCCCTTCGCGCGGCTCGGCATGACGATCTGCTACGATGTGCGCTTCCCCGCGCTCTACCGGGCGCTGGCCGAGAGCGGCTGCGCGGTACTCTCCGTGCCGGCCGCCTTCACGCGCCAGACCGGCGAGGCGCATTGGGCGGTGCTGCTGAGGGCGCGGGCGATCGAGACCGGGTCCTATGTCCTCGCGGCCGCGCAGGCCGGCACGCATGAGGATGGCCGCGAGACCTATGGTCACTCGATGATCGTCGACCCCTGGGGCCGCGTCATCGCGGAAGCCGGCTCCGAACCGGGCCTCCTCGTCGCCGAGATCGATATCGCCGAGGTAACGGCGGCGCGGGCGCGCGTGCCGGCGCTCGCCAACGGGCGCCGCTTCTCGCTCGAGGCGCCGGAGGCCGATGTCGTCAAGCTCCGGGCGGTCGATGGAGGCGCGCGGTGATCCGCTATGCGCTCGGCTGCGACAAGGGCCATGCCTTCGAGAGCTGGTTCCGCGACAGCGCGGCCTATGACAAGCAGGCCAAGCGTGGCCTCGTGACCTGCCCGCATTGCGGCTCCAGCCGAATCGAAAAGCAGCTCATGGCGCCGTCGGTGGCGACCTCGGAACGCCGCGAGGCGGCGGCCGAGCCGGCGCCGCGCGCGCAGGTCGCCATGGCGGGCGCCGAGGCGCAGGAGATGCGCCGGCTGCTGAAGCAGCTTCGCGACCACGTCAAGGCGAATGCCGACGATGTCGGCGCGGATTTCCCCGAGCTCGCCCGCAAGATGCATTTCGACGAGATCGAGAAGCGCTCGATCTACGGCGAAGCTTCGCTCGAGGAGGCGAAATCGCTCATCGACGACGGCGTGGACGTGCATCCGCTGCCGATGCTTCCCGACGACCGCAACTGAGCGGCCTGGATGAGGCTGCGCCGGTTCGTTCTGGCCGCCGCGCTTCTCCTCGCGGCGCTGGCGGCCGGAACGCTGATCCCGCGCTCGCCCGAAGCGGCGGCGGCCGGCGAGCCGAAGACGCGCCGCATCCTCGTCCTCAGCAATCCGATCCATACCGATATCGCGCTGCCGCTCGACGCGGCGCTGCTGCGGCGATTCGGCGATCTCGCGCGGCACGGCCTGCCGATGGAGGTCGCGGGCGCCCGCTACCTCGTCTTCGGCTGGGGCGGGCGGTCCTTCTATGTCGAGACGCCGACCTGGTCAGACTTGAAGCCGCTGCCGCTCCTCAAGGGGCTCACGATCGACCAGGCAGCGATGCATGTCGCGGTGGCGGGCGAGATCGCCGATCCGCAGGACGGCGTCGTGCCGGTGATGATCGGGGAGGCGGGCTATGACCGACTGCTTGCCTTCATCGAGGCGAGCTTTGCGCGCGGGCCGGAGGGCCCGATTCTCATTCCTAACGCGGGCTATGGCCGGTTCGACGCGTTCTTCGAGGCGCCCGGCACCTTCACGGCGCTGGTCGGCTGCAATACCTGGACATCGGCGGCCCTGCGCGCCGCGGGCCTTCGCACCGGCTGGTGGACGCCGCTGCCGCAGCTCCTCGGCGCTTCGCTGCGCCTGCACAACACGCTGCCGTGATCAGGCGCGCCTTTCGGCCATCACCATGTAGTTGACGTCGATGTCGCGCGAGAGCTGCCAGCGGTCGCCGAGGAGGTCGTAGGTGACGCCGTCGGTGGCGGTGGGCTCGAGTCCGCCCGCGAGGATGGCGTCGACGAGTTCGGCCGGCGTGACGAAGCGCTCCCAGCGATGCGTGCCGCGCGGCACCCAGCCGAGCACGTATTCGGCACCGACGATCGCCAGCGCGTAGCTCTTCATGGTGCGGTTGATGGTGGCGGCGAAGAACAGGCCGCCGGGCTTCACCATGGCGGTCGCGGCCTGAAGGAACGCCGGAACATCGGCGACATGCTCCACCACCTCCATCGCCAAGACGATGTCGAAACCCGCGCCCTCGGCATGCAGCGCCTCGGCGGTCGTCGCGCGATAGGTGACCGCGACGCCGCCGGCCTCGGCGTGGCGGCGGGCGATCGCGATGTTCTGCTCGGCCGGGTCGAGGCCGGTGACGTTGGCCCCCTGACGGGCGAGCGGCTCGCTCAGGATGCCGCCGCCGCAGCCGATATC
>JBDHTH010000092.1:0-8633 GCA_039808545.1 Phreatobacteraceae bacterium
CTGATCGACGTCGTCGCCCGCGCGCTCGGCGAGGAGCGCGGCTCGATCGACACGCTGCGCAACCTCCAGGTGCCGCTTTCGGGCGGGCGGGTCGTGCCGCTCTCGGCCTTCGCGGATTTCCGCTACGAGACCGAGCAGCCGCTGGTCTGGCGCCGGGACCGGCTGCCGACCCTCACGGTGAAGGCCGGCATCGTCGGCAGCCGGCAGGCGCCCACCGTGGTCGCCGGCCTCGCGCCGGCCGTGAAGGCGTTCACCGACAAGCTGCCGGCCGAATACCGCGTCGCGGTCGGCGGCACGGTCGAGAACAGCGCCAAGTCGCAAGGGCCGATCGCCGCCGTCGTGCCGCTGATGCTGTTCGTGATGGCGACCGTGCTGATGATCCAGCTCCAGAGCTTTTCCAAGCTGTTCCTGGTCTTCGCGGTCGCCCCGCTCGGCATCATCGGCGTCGTCGCGGCGCTTCTGCCGACCGGCGTGCCGCTCGGCTTCGTGGCGATCCTCGGCGTGCTGGCGCTGGTCGGCATCGTGGTGCGCAACGCCGTGATCCTCGTCACCCAGATCGACGAGTTCCTGGAGCACGGGCTCGACCCCTGGCACGCCGTGCTGGAGGCGACGGTGCACCGCGTCCGGCCGATCCTGCTCACCGCCGCCGCCGCCAGCCTCGGCATGATCCCGATCGCCCGCGAGGTGTTCTGGGGGCCGATGGCCTACGCGATGATCGGCGGCATCCTCGCGGGCACCGCGCTGACGCTGGTCTTCCTGCCGGCGCTCTACGTCGCCTGGTTCCGCATCCAGCCGCCGCAGGCGCCGGAGGCTGAGGCCAAGGTGCCCGATGTCGCGATCGACGCGGAGCCGGAACCGAGGGCCGGTTAAGCGAGGACGTCCAGCCCGTGCTTCTCGACGATGGAGAGGAGCTTGAGGGCCATGCCGCTTGGCCGTTTCGCGCCAGTCTCCCATTTTTCGACGGTGCTTTCGCTCGTATTGAGGTAGCGTGCGAAGACCGGCTGGCTGACGCGATGACGTTCGCGAAGCTTCTTGATCTGATCCGGCGCGAGAGGCGGCGGCACGTCGAGGCAGAGAGCATCGAAATCCCGCATCGTCGCCATGTCGATGGCGCCGGCTCTGCGCAACCCTCGCGCGGCATCGTGGATCGCTTCGAACGCGTCACTCTTGAAGCTTCGGCGCTGAGCCATCGAATATCTCCTCCAGATCGGCCTTCTCGACCAAGGTCGCGAGCTGTGCCTCGCTCATTTCCGCATATGTCTTCGCAAGCTTGCGGAAGGCGACCAACTCGTCCGGCGCGATATTGGCGCGATCCTTTTTCGCGAACAGATACACATAGAACCAGCAGCGGCCGGCACGCGTCAGAACGATGCTGCGATGTCTGTTGCGGTCGAGCCGCTTCTTGAAGACGCCGCCGCCGAGGTCGTCCGCCTGACCGCGCAGGATCTCCAGGATGGCTTCATAAAGTTCACGGTCGCTGATGCGAGCTTTGCGCGCCGCCTTGGAAAACCATCCGGTCTTGAACGCTCGCATCCGGTACACTCCCGGCTGTCAATAGAGATAGCACCAGGTGCTATTTTTTCAAGCTGTGCCCTATACCGCCAGATAAGCGTCGCGCACCGCCGGATCGCTCTCGATCGCCGCGATCGTGCCTTCGAAGCGGATGCGGCCGCGCTCGATGACATAGGCGCGGTCCGAGATCAGCTTGGCGAAATGCAGGTTCTGCTCGCTGATCAGGATCGCGAGACCTTCCCGCTTCAGCGTCAGGATGGCGTTCGCCATGTCCTCCACGATGCGCGGCGCCAGCCCCTCGGAGGGCTCGTCGAGCAGCACGAGGCGCGGATTGCCCATCAGCGTGCGGGCGATCGTCAGCATCTGCTGCTCGCCGCCGCTCATCTGCCCGCCCGGCCGCCCGCGCATCTCGGCGAGGTTGGGGAAGAGGCGGAACAACGCCTCGGGCGTCCAGGCGGGCGCGCCCGCCCGCGCCGGCCGGCGGCCGACCTCCAGGTTCTCGTCGACCGTCAGCTCCGTGAAAACGCGCCGGTCCTCCGGCACGAAGCCGAGGCCGCGACGCACGATCGCATGCGTCGGCAGCGCCGCGATGTCCTCGCCGAGGAAGCGGATGCGGCCGCTGCGTCGGGGCCCAAGCCCGATGATGGCGCGGAAGGTCGTGGTCTTGCCGGCGCCGTTGCGGCCGAGCAGCGCCACCACCTCGCCGGCCGAGACATGCAGCGCCACGTCGTCGAGGATCTGCGCCGGCCCGTACCAGGCCTTGAGGTCCGCGACCTCCAGCATCGCGCTCATCGCGGCGCCTCCGCCTCGAAGGTCGCGCCGGTGCCGAGATAGACGGCGCGCACGCGGGCGTCGGCGCGGATCTCGGCCGGCGTGCCCTCGGCGATCAGCCGGCCTCGATCGAGCACCAGCACGCGCCGCGCATGCTCGAACACCACGTCCATGTCGTGCTCGGTGAACAGCACCGCGATGTCCCGCTCCGCCGCGAGGCGCGCGACGAGCGCCATCAGCGCCCCGCGCTCGCGCGGCGCCATGCCGGCGGTCGGCTCGTCCATCAGCAAGAGCTTCGGATCGTTGGCGAGCGCGACGGCGAGCTCCAGCCGCTTGAGGTCTCCATAGGCGAGGGTGCCGCAGGGCCGGTCGGCGTCATCCGCCATGCCGACCAGCGCCAGCAGGTCGCGCGCCTCGGCCCGCCGCGCCGCGCCGCCGAAGCCGAAGGGCCGCGCCGTCTCGCGGTGCCAGGACATCAGCGCGGTCTGCACGTTCTCGATCACCCGCATCGAGCCGAAGGTGGCGGTGATCTGGAAGGTGCGCCCGACGCCGAGCCGCCAGATATGGCGCGGCACCATGCGCGTGGTGTCGCGGCCGAGGATCGTGATGCGCCCGCTATCGGGCCAGACTTGCCCGTTCAGCATGTTGAAGCAGGTGCTTTTGCCCGCCCCGTTCGGGCCGATCAGCGCCAGGATCTCGCCGGCCGCCACCGCGAACGAGACCTCGCGCACCGCCTGCACGCCGCCATAGGCCTTGGAGATGCGCTCGACCGTCAGCACGCTCATGGCCGCCGCCTCGCCGCGAGCGTCTCGAACAGGCCGCCGATGCCGCGCGGCAGGCCGAGCACCAGCGCCACGATGATCGCGCCGAGCACGAGCTTCGACCAGCTCGTGTAGCTGATCAGCCAGATCGAGGCCGCCTTGAAGAGGATCGCCCCCGCGACCGCGCCCGACACCGATTCGATGCCGCCGAGCAGCACCATCACGAGCGCGTCGACCGAGAGGGGGATGTCGAGATTGCCCGGAAACACGCTGCCCTTGAAGAAGGCGAAGAGGCTGCCGGCGAGCCCCGCGAAGCCGCCCGCCACCACGAAGGCGGCCCAATGCATGCCCTTGCGGCCGATGCCGATCGCCTCGGCGCGGACGGGAGAATCGCGCAGGGCCCGCAGCCCGTAGCCGAAGGGCGAGAAGGCGAGGAGCCTGAGGATCGCGACGCCGGCCGCCGCCACGGTGAGCGCGAGATAGTAGAAGCCGGCTGGCGTGGCCGCGAAACCGCTCGGCCAGATGCCGAGCATGCCGTTGTCGCCGCCCGTCACCGGCACCCATTGGAAGGCGATCGACCACAGGATCTGCGCGAAGGCGAGCGTCAGCATCGCGAAATAGACGCCCGACAGGCGCACCGCGAAGAAGCCGAAAAGAAGCGCCCCGGCCGCTCCCGCGAGCGGCCCGGCGAGGAGCGCGAGCGCCATCGGCGCGCCGGCGCTCTTCAGCGCGAAGGCGGCGCCGTAGCTGCCGAGGCCGAAATAGGCCGCATGGCCGAAGGAGGTCAGCCCGCCGACCGACATCAGGAATTGCAGGCTGGCGGCGAACAGCACGAAGATCGCGATTTCGCTCGCGACCGTCAGCGCATAGGGCCCGGCGAGCATGGGCAGCGCCGCTGCGAGGCCAAGCAGCGCCAGCGCGGCGAGCCGCTCGGGGCCCGTGAAGGGCCGCCACGGCACGATGCCGAGGCCGGGCGCGGCCCTGGCCGGCGGCTCCGGCCGCCCGAACAGCCCGAAGGGCCTGACGATCAGCACCGCCGCCATCACCAGGAACACGACGATGATCGAGATCTTCGGGAAGATCAGGATGCCGAAGGCGTTGATCTCCGAGACGATGACGGCCGCCACGAAGGCGCCGAACACGCTGCCGAGCCCGCCGATCACCACAATCACGAACACCTCGACGATGACGCGCAGGTCCATGTGGTGGTTGACCGCATCGCGCGGCAGTTGCAGCGCCCCGCCGAGCGCCGCCAGGAAGACGCCGAGCGCGAAGACGCCCGTGAACAGCCATTTCTGGTTGACGCCGAGCGCCGCCACCATGTCGCGGTCCTGCGTCGCGGCGCGCACCAGGATGCCGAAGCGCGTATAGCGGAAGAGCAGGTAGAGGAGGCCGAGCACGGCCGGCCCGAGGACGATCAGGAACAGGTCGTAGGCCGGCACCTGCTGGCCGAGGATCTCGACCGCGCCGCGCAGGCCCGGCGCCCGGCGCCCGACGAGGTCGTCCGGGCCCCAGACCATGACGACGATGTCCTCCACCATCAGCGTCAGCCCGAAGGTGGCGAGAAGCTGGAACAGCTCCGGCGCCCGGTAGATGCGGCGCAGCACCGCCATCTCGACCAGCGCCCCGACGCCCGCGATGGCGAGCGCCGCGAGGAGGATGCCGGCCCAGAAGCCGAGATCTCCGGAGAGCCGTTCGGTCAGCGAATAGGCGAGATAAGCGCCGAGCATGTAGAAGGCGCCATGCGCGAAATTCACGATCCGCGTGACGCCGAAGATGATCGACAGCCCCGAGGCCACGAGGAACAGCGAGGAGGCGCTGGCAAGACCGGTCAGGGCCTGGACGGCGAAGAATTCCACGGCGCCCTCGGTTCGCCCGAGGCGCGCGGCTTCGGGTCAATACGCGCTGCCCGGCCGCCATGGCCGAGCATGATGTTTTCAATAGAAGAAGGGCGGCTGGATATCTACCCCGATGCTCAATCGCCAAGTTACCCAATAGCGTCACGGCCCGGTTTATCCGGGCCATCCACGTCTTGCTACGTTGCAATAGTCTCAAAAAGATCGGACCAGTCGGGGTTCGATCGATGGATCAGCCGCACTTTCCATATACGCGGCCATTTCTTGATCCGCTTCTCGCGCTGGATCGCGTCCCGGATATCGTCGAATTGCTCGAAATAGACCAAAGTCTTTAGATCGTATCGCTTGGTGAACCCCTCAGCGATCCCTTCGCGATGCTCATGAACGCGGCGAACAAGGTTGGCGGTCACGCCGACATAGAGCGCGCCGTCGCGCCGGATTAGTCATGAAATAGACCCAGCTACCCATTGTAGCGCCGCAAGACGTGGATGGCCCGGATAAACCGGGCCATGACGTTAGTGGTGTCGGAGCTTCAAGCTCAGTCCGCCGGCCGGAGCTTCTTCGTCTCGGCCTCGCTCGGCAGGTAGTCCTTGCCGTCGCGGTAGACGATGTCGACCATCACGCCTTTCCCGTCCTTCACGGCTGTCTTGCCGACGAAGGCGCCGAGCGTCGACTGCTGGTCGACCGCGCGGTAGGTGATCGGCCCGAAGGGCGTGTCGAGCGAGATGCCGCGCGCCGCCTCGATCATCTTGTCGGTGTCGGTCGAGCCCGCCTTGGCGATGATCGCGGCGAGCGAATGCATCGTCGCGTAGCCGACGATCGAGCCGAGGCGCGGATAGTCGTTGAACTTCGCCTGGTAGGCCTTCAGGAACGCGTCGTGAAGCGGCGTCTGGATGGCGCTCCACGGATAGCCCGTGACGATCCAGCCCTCCGGCGTCTCCTCCTTCAGCGGATCGAGATATTCCGGCTCGCCGGTCAGGAAGGAGACGACCTGCCGGTCCTTGAACAGGCCGCGCGTGTTGCCCTCGCGCACGAATTTCACGAGGTCGGGACCGAAGGTGACGTTGAGGATCGCCTCGGGCTTGGCGGCCGCGACCGCCTGCACGACGGCGCCGGCGTCGATCTTGCCCTGCGGCGGCCATTGCTCGTCGACCCAGACGATGTCGGGCCGCTTCTCCGAGAGCAGCTTCTTGAACACCGCCACGGCCGACTGGCCGTATTCGTAGTTCGGCGCCACCGTCGCCCAGCGCTTGGCCGGGAGCTTCGCCGCCTCCTCGGCCAGCATCGCGGCCTGCATGTAGTTGGAGGGCCTGAGGCGGAAGGTGTAGCGGTTGCCGTTCGCCCAGGTGATGGCGTCGGTCAGCGGCTCGGCCGCCAGGAAGAACACCTTCTTCTGCTTGGCGAAATCCGAGACCGCGAGGCCGACATGCGAGAAGAAGGTGCCGGCGAGCGCCACCACACCCTCGCTGGCGACCAGCTCGTTGGCGGCCGTCAGCGCGTCGGCGGGCTTGGCGGCGTCGTCCTTGGAGACGACGACGAGCTTCTTGCCGAGCACGCCGCCCTTGGCGTTGATCTCCTCGATCGCGAGCTGCCAGCCCTTGCGGTACGGCTCCGTGAAGCCGGGCAGCACCGAATACGAGTTGATCTCGCCGATCTTGATCGTGTCCTGCGCCGATGCGGCGCCGGTCGCGAGCATCGCCACAAGGCCGGCAAGGCCGGTCCGCAGCCCGTTGAAGCGCATCCGAAAGTCTCCCATCCCCGAAAGAGGCTCCGGCCGCGCCAGGCGGCCGCAGCGAAACGCAGCGTCAAATAAGCATCCGGCCCGGCCGATGCACCCCTCGACGCGAAATTTTCTGCAAGCGCATCGTCAGGCCTCGTGCTGCAGCACGGCGCCGACCGCGACCGCCAGCAGCATCTCCTCGGCGCGCGGCGCGTCGGCGACCGCGAGGTCCATCTGGTCGGCCGCGTGCTGGATCGCATGCGCGCCGACCGCGCCCATCGCGACGGCGCAATGCTGCCCCGGCCCGCCGGCCTTCTTCGTGAACGGGACGACGGCGCGCTCGTCGCCGATCATCTGGCGCAGCGCTTCGCTCGCCGGTCCCTGCCAGAGCCCGGCCTGGTCGGGCGTGCCGGCCGCGCCGACCATCGCGCCGCCGCCGAACGCCGTGATGCGCTCGGGCACCGCCTCCATCGCGGCGATCAGCCGGCGCGTCATCGCCAGCGCGATCGGCCGCAGGTCGTCCGTCAGCCCTTCGATCTGCGAGACATAGACGCCCGCCAGCGGGTTGCGCACGATGCTGACGATCAGCCCCTTGCGCAGCAGCACCTTGCCGCCCGGCAACGCGTCCTCGATCGTCAGCATCTGCCGGGTGAGCTCGAAGCGCGCCATGGCCCGACCTTACACCAGCACCGGACGCGCGTCCTTGGCGTCGAGTGAAAAAATCCGCCGGTAGCGCTCGATCTCGGCGGTCGGCCCCGTCGCCTTGGTGGGGTTGTCCGAGAGCTTCACGACCGGCCGCCCATTCGCCGAGACGACCTTGCAGACCATCGAGATCGGGTCGAGCTCGCCCTCCGGGCCGAGGCCGCGGAAATCGTTGGTGAGCAGCGTGCCCCAGCCGAAGGAGAGGCGCACGCGGCCGTAGAAGCGCGCGTGCAACTGCTCGATCGTGTCGATGTCGAGCCCGTCCGAGAAGATGATCAGCTTGTTCTTCGGGTCCTTGCCGCGCGACTGCCACCAGGCGATGACCTCCTCGCCGCCCTCGAACGGATCCTTGGAATCGACGCGCACGCCCGTCCAGTCCTCGGCCCAGGCCGGCGCGTTGGCGAGGAAGCTGGTCGTGCCGTAGGCGTCCGGCAGGATGATGCGCAGATTGCCGTCATAATCCTCCTGCCAGTCGGCGAGAAGGTCGTAGGGCGCGCGCTTCAGCTCCGCGTCGGTCTCGGCGAGCGCCGCGTAGACCATCGGCAGCTCATGCGCGTTGGTGCCGATCGCCTCCACCTCCCGTTGCAGCGCGATGACGCAGTTCGAGGTGCCGAGGAAGGCACGGTCGAGCCCCTCGATCATCGCCTGCACGCACCAGTCCTGCCACAGGAAGCCGTGCCGGCGCCGCGTGCCGAAATCGGCGATCTGCAGGCCCGGCAGCTTTCGTAGCCGCTCCACCTTCTGCCAGACCCGCGTCATCGCCTGGGCGTAGAGCACCTGCAGCTCGAACTTGCCCATGTCCTTCAGCACGGCGCGCGAGCGCAGCTCGTTGAGGATCGCGAGCGCCGGGATCTCCCAGAAGGTCGTCTCGCACCACGGCCCCTCGAAGGTCAGCCGGTACTGCCCGTCGCGCTCTTCCAGATGGTATTCGGGCATGCGGAACCCCTCGAGCCACTCGATGAACTCGGGGTAGAACATCTGCCGCGTGCCGTAGAACAGGTTGCCGCGCAGCCAGGTCGATTCACCGCGTGTCAGCCGTAGCGTCCGCACATGATCGAGCTGCTCGACGAGCTGATTCTTGTCGATGATCTCGGCGAGGCGGACGTTCTTCGACCGGTTGATGACCGAGAAGGTGGTCCGCACATTGCGGCGCCGGCGAAAGATCGTCTGCGCCATCAACAGCTTGTAGAAATCGTTGTCGAGAATCGAACGGACGATGGGATCGATTTTCCAATTGTGATTGTAGACCCGTGTCGCGATGTCGACCATGCTCGCCAAGGTTCCCGCCAGCCTGCCGACACAGAAGCCGAC
>JBDHTH010000093.1:0-8563 GCA_039808545.1 Phreatobacteraceae bacterium
AACGATAGCCCGTACGGAGAAGCCGGTCTTGACGCGGATCAATTGGCGGCGGGCGCCATTGCCGCGGCCTCGCGCGGCCGACAGGGCGTCAAGCGCCTATCTCGCCTGCAAAGATGGTCCGGCCGCGCTCGCCGAAGAAATATTCTCTGAGCCAGCGATCCTCGCATTTCAGTAGGTCCTGGAGCGTGCCGATGGCGATGATCTTGCCCCGCGCGATCGCCGCGATCCTGTCGCAGGTCGCGTGAAGGCTGCTCAGATCGTGGGTGATCATCAATACGGTCAGGTTCAGGCTCGCTTTCAGGGTCAGCAGCAGTTGATCGAAGGCGTCGGCAGAAATCGAATCGAGCCCGGAGATCGGCTCGTCGAGAAAAAGTATCTCGGGATCGAGCGCGAGCGCCCGCGCCAGCGCCGCCCGCTTGGTCATGCCGCCTGATAGCTGCGCCGGGTATTTGCCGGCCGTATCGGGCGGCAATCCCACCATCTCGAGCTTCAGCATCGCAATCTCGGCCATGAGGTCGGGCGACAGATGCAGGAACTCTCGCAGCGGGAACTGGATATTCTCGGAGATCGTCAGCGAGGAGAACAAGGCGCCGTGCTGGAACATCACGCCGCAGCGCTGATTAAGGGCCTGTCTCTCGCTTTCCGGAAGGGCATCGAGATCCTTGCCGAAGATTTCGATCGAGCCGCTTTTCTTGGGGAGCAGTCCGAGAATGGTGCGCACCAGAACCGACTTGCCCGAGCCGGAGGCTCCGACAAGACCGAGAATTTCGCCGCGCATGATCTCGAGGTCGAGATGGTCGAGCACGATCTCGTCGCCGAACGCGACCTCGAGTCCGCGGACGCGAATGGCGACGCTCCGGTCTTCGGTCACCGAGATCGGACCCATGAACACCTCTCCGCCAGGGGCGCAACAGCCGAAGTCGATGGATGTGCCGCGCCCGCCTGCCGAGTTTCGCGATCCCTGATCAATGCGCAACGAGTAGCGGCACAGGCGCGGCGCGGAGCAATTCTTCGGTGACGCCGCCCAGAATCCATTCCCTGAAGCGGGAATGGCCATAGGCGCCCGCAACGATGAGGTCGGCCGACGTCCGGCGCGCTTCCGCGAGAAGGCTGTCGGCAGGGCAGCCTTCCGCGCTCAGGACCTCCGCCGTGGTTTCAACGCCATGCCGGGCGAGATGCGCCGTGATGTCGGCGAGGACCTCGGCGCCACCCATCCGGCCATGGGCTTCCTCCCTGACCGTAACGACACGAACCCGCGACGCCTGCGCGAGAAGAGGCAGGGCCTCGGCGACCGCGCGGGCGCTCTGCCGGCTGTCGACCCAGCCGACGAGGACGGTGCGGATCGCGGAGCGGAACTCCGCCTGCGGCGGAAGAAGCAGAAGCCCACGCCCGCTGTCGAACATCACGGCTTCGATCATGCTGCGCCAGCGTGCGTGCTCACCCTCGCGCGGGCTGGTTGCGATGAAGAGGTCGTTCCACCGTGCTTCCGTGGCGACGGATTGCTCGAGCAGACCCGGAAAGGTCTCGATGCGCCGCAGCTCGTGCAGCGCTCCCAGCCGCGCGAAGCGTTGCCCGAGCCGCTGCATGACGGCGTCGCCCTCGCGGGTCGCGTAGTCGGTCATCTGGCCGATCGCCGATGCCCCGAACTCGTTCGCGTAGAGCGCGGGGTCCGGCAGAGGATTGGTGAAGAGACCGGTCAGACGGGCGTCCCAGCGCGCTGCGAGCGCTTCGGCGTGGGCGATACGGACCTCGTCTTCCGGCGAGCCGTCAAGATGGACCGCGATGTCCTTGTAGGCGCCGGCCTGGGCAGTGCGCAGCTCGGCGGTAGAAGTCGAGGATGGTGCGCTCGCATTCATGTCTGTCCTCCGGTCCTTCACTTTGGCGAACTCGGCTCGATCAAGGCGCGGCGGCGGCATCGCGGCATTGATCTTCGTCAAACGCCGCTGCCGGCATGGCGCGGCACTAGGTCAGGATATGAAGTCAATCGCCCTGGGCGGGGCCGGCAAGCGAGGAGCAGCCTCGGACGGTCGATTTCCGCGCGCGGCAATGCAACGACATGCGCAAGTAATTTTCCGAGAAGTTACTATGGATGGGCTCTTATTGCGAGGTCGTTTCCCGTAGCGCGCGCATGATGTCCTCGCGAGAGATCATCCCCAGCAACCGCTTTTCGGCATCGAGGACCGGGAAGCTGCGAGCCTTCAGATTGACCATCAATTGCAGGACGCGCGTCAGCGGAGCGTCGGGGTCGACATGGACCAGCGCCTCGGTCATGACCTCCGCGACTGTGAGGTTCATCAACTCGTCGAAATGCGGCACGATCTGATGCGTGGTGAACGCGAAGGCGCGGAGAAAATCGAACTTCGTGACGATGCCCAGAACCCGGCCGGCCTCGACGACCGGGAAGGCGTTGAAGTCGTGCTCCTCGAAAAGCGCCTCCAGTTCTCGCATGGTGACGGCCCGTTTCACGGTGCGCACCGTCGCGGTCATGTATTGGGCCGTCGTGCAGGACAGGAAACGGTACATGGGGCTGCTGGCGCTCATCATCGGGCTCCGGCTTTGATGTCGAGGGAAGGGGGGCGTTGTAAACGTATCCGTGGCGGCTTCGGCGCCGACGGCCGCAAGGGCCGCGTGGGCGAGGGCGTCGGCTTCTTCCCGAGCGGACAGTCTCGTCCATTCGGTCGCGGCGCCCTTGCGGGCAAGCTGGGCGGTCACGACCTCCGGCGTGGCATCGGAGGGATCGCCGCGCCGCGCGGCGACGCGCCGGATCAGCATCGGTGCGGGCGCATCGAGCCAGAGGCCGTGGAACGGCACTCCGGCCCGCCGCGCCGCCGCCTCGATCCGCGCGCGTTCGGCCGGGCGGTCGAAGACCGCGTCGGCGATCGCCGCATGGCCCTGCCGAAGCACGGCCTCGGCGCGCTCGGCCATCGCGCGATAGGTTCGAACGGAGATATCCTCGGCATATGCATCGGGCGGCAGCCGCGTCACCGGCGCGACGCCGTGGAGCGCCTTCCGGATCCGGTCGCTCGATGCGACGCGAGCCCCCGGCGCGGGCCCGAGGGTCGGCGCGATCTTCGCCGCAAGCGTCGATTTGCCAGAGCCCGGATAACCCCCGATGGCAACGAGGATCGGCGGCTTGGCCTCGAGGAAGCCATGGCAGAGGCGCAGATAGGCCTGCGCTTCGGAAAGCCGCTCGGACGGGGCCTTGCCGCCGTCGATGGCCGCGACATGCGCGCGCACGGCCGCCCTGACCGCCATGAAGAAAGGCAGCAGGCCGAGCCCGGTCTCCTCGCCGGCGGCATCGAGGTAGCGATTGAAGAGCGCGTTGGCGAGGGCCTCGCGCCGATGGTGCCAGAGATCCATCAGGACGAAGGCGAGATCGTAGAGGATATCGACGGTCGCCAGATCCTCGTCAAACTCCAGGCAATCGAAGAGCAGCGGCTTGCCGTCGACCAGGCAGATGTTGCGCAGATGCAGGTCGCCGTGGCCGCGCAGGACCTTTCCCTCGCATGCTCGCTGGTCCAGCAGTCCGGCATGGCGCGCCAGCGCCGCGCGGCAGGCGGCGACGACCGGCTCGACCTCGCCGCGAGGGAGCTCCGTGGCGGCGAAAGCGCGCTCGTTGAGCGCCAGAACGCGCTCCATGCGCTTGGCGCCCTCACGCTCGCTCGAGACGGCGGCCGAGTGGTGGAACCGGGCGATGGCGCCTCCGAGCGCCTCCATGTCGGCCGCCGTGAGGCGCCCCTCCCGGGCCATCCGGTCGAACAGGCAATCGCCGTCGAAACGCTTCATCTCCAGCACGGCATCGACCAGCGGGCCCTGGCCGTTCAGGGCGAGGCGGCCGTCATGCTCCCGCGTGATCCGGTGAACCGCACGATACAGTGCGGGCGCGGTCCGGCGGTTCAGCGTCAGCTCGCGCTCGCACATCGCCAGCCGCAGCTCCGGCGTCGACAGGTCGATATAGGGCAGCTTGACCGGGCGCTTCAGCTTCAACGCGACGGCGCCGATCAACAGGACGATCGAGATATGGGTGGAGAGCATCTCGATCCCGTTGGCGCCGCCGCCGAAGGCTCCCGGCGATCCGAGAAAGCAGATCGTCTCGTTTTGGCTCGAGCTCTGCATGGCTGGCCTCCGCATCCAGCGATCATCATGATCCGGCTGCGCTGCTTGACTTTGATGCCGGTCAAATTTTCCTATTTTAGTCGTGAAGAGCCCGTTCCCGGACAGGGGCCTTTCGCACTCCTAGCAGATTTGCGCTTCACGGGCGGACGATGCATCGGGCCGTATCCTGCGCGCCGTCGAATTCGTCGCCGCGAACGGCTTTGTTGCGTTGGATCAATGTGCGGTGGAACGCCGGCCTGGAGATTGCGACGAGTATGTCACCGCGGCCCCGGCCGGAGGATGAGCCATGAATTTGCGCATTCCGCATGATGCCTGGGTGGTCGTATGTGACGCCCGCAAGGCGATGTTTCTCCGAGGTGACGCGACCTTGCCCAGCCTGAAGCTTGAGCAGACGAGGAAGGCTGCGCCCAATCCGCCCAGCGCAGAGCAGGGAGCGGATCGGCCTGGCCGCATCCAAAACGCCATGGCGCCCACCAGCGCGATCGAGGGAACCGATTGACATGAATTGGGCGAGGACCAGTTTGCCCGCGACACTGCCGCGGCTCTCAGGCTCGTGCATCGAACCGACAAGCCGCGAGGCATCGTGCTGGTCGCGCCGCCGCGCATGCTCGCCATGCTCCGGCGGCATCTCGGCGAGGACTTGCGCCCTGCAATCTTCGCCGAGATCGACAAGGATCTCACCCGGCATCCGATCCATGAGATCGAACGGCTCCTGATGCGCGCCTAGAAGCCGTGACTTTCGTGTCTTGAGGGCATCACCTGCCGGTCCATCGGGTGGTCCGTGCCGGATATCCGCCGCCTGCCTTCAACCATCCCTTCGCCGCGCATGCGCTTGAAGGCGAAGGCGAGGAAATCGCCGATCGGATCGCCAGGACCTTACAATAGAATGCGCTACGACTTTCACGAACGGCGTCTCGAAGGGCTCCGATGCATGCGGCCGTGATTCATCTGAGCCTGTTCGCGATCGCGCTCGCCGGCGCCGCCGCGGGCTTTCTCGCCGGCTGGCTCGACTGGCCGGTTTCCGCGAACGCGATCTGGAGCGCGGCAACGATCCCCGCCGCCGCGGCGCTGGTCGTCGCGATCCTGCGCGACATGGCGATCGGCCGCGTCGGCGTGGATGCGATCGCGCTCGTCGCCATGATCGCCGCCATCGTGCTGGGCGAGCCGCTCGCCGGCGCCGTGGTCGCCATGATGTATTCCGGCGGCAACCTGCTGGAGGCTTACGCGCGCGGGAAGGCGGAGCGAGAGCTCAGATCCCTGCGGGACAGGACCCCGCATGTCGCGCATCGCCAGGAGCCGGGCGGCCTTGTCGATATCGCCGCGGAAGACGTGGCCGCGGGCGACGAATTGCTGGTCCGGGCCGGCGAGCTGCTGCCGGTCGACGGCGCGCTTCTCGACGACCGCGCCAAGCTCGACGAATCGGCCGTGACGGGCGAGCCGCTGCCTGAAACGAAAGCGCGGGGCGATGTGCTGCGCAGCGGCACGGTCAATGCCGGCGAGGCGTTTCGCTACCGCGCCTCCGCCGCGGCCCGCGAGAGCACCTATGCGGGTATCGTCCGCATGGTGGAGGCGGCGCAGACCGCGAAGGCGCCCTTCATCCGCATGGCGGATCGCTTCGCGCTGCTGCTGCTTCCGGCGACCTTGATCGTCGCCGGGCTCGCGTGGTGGCTGTCGGGAGACCGGATCCGCGCGCTGGCCGTGCTGGTCGTCGCGACGCCCTGTCCTCTGATCCTGGCCGCGCCCGTCGCCTTCATCGGCGGCGTGTCGCGCGCGGCGCGCGCCGGTATCTTGATGAAAGGCAGCGCCGCCATCGAGGCGCTCGGCCGGGTCCGGACGGCGATCTTCGACAAGACCGGAACCCTGACCGAAGGCGGCGCGCGGCTGATCGCCATGGATGTCGCGCCCGGGGTCGACGAGCGCGAGATCATCCGCCTTGCGGCATCGCTCGAGCAGGCCTCGCACCATGTCCTCGCCGAGACGCTGGTCCAGCTCGCGCGGCGCATGGAGCTTGCCCTCTCGCAGCCCTCCGATATCCGCGAATACCGGGGTTCGGGGCTCGAAGGCGTCGTGGACGGCAAGCATGTCCGGGCCGGCTCGCGGCGCCTCGTCCTGGGCGAGACGCCGCTTCCGGCCTGGATCGGGTCGGGCGAGGCCGATGCCGGCGGCGTCGCCCTCACGGTCTTCGTGGCGGTCGAGGGAACGCTCGCCGCCGTGCTGGTCCTGGCCGATGCGGTGCGCTCCGACGCGCCGGAAACCCTGAGGCGGCTTCACGGGGCCGGTATCGACCGGCTTCTCATGGTGACGGGCGACGATGCCGCCGCGGCCGGCGTGGTCGCGACGCAGCTCGCCATCGACGAGGTCCGGGCCGATTGCAGCCCGGCCGAGAAGCTCACGATCATCAGGGCCGAGCAGCGTCGGCAGCCGACGATGATGATCGGCGACGGGCTCAACGACGCGCCCGCCTTGGCGGCGGCCGATGTCGGCGTGGCGATGGGCGCAAGGGGTGCGACCGCCTCCTCGGAGGCGGCCGATGTCGTGATCCTCGTCGACAGGATCAACCGGGTCGCCGAGGCGGTGGGGATCGCGCAACGAACCCGCCGGATCGCCTTGCAGAGCATCGTCGCGGGCCTCGGCCTGTCGGGCATCGCGATGATCCTCGCTGCCTTCGGCCTGATTCCGCCCGTGGCTGGCGCCCTGCTGCAGCAGGGCATCGACATCGCCGTCATTCTCAACGCGCTGCGCACGCTCGCCGGACCGGGAGCCGTGACGGCGTCTGATCCGCCCGAAGTGCAGAGCGCGGCCTAATGGGCGAGGAAAAGCGGGACAGGAGAGCGCAAGAGCAGGTTTTCGGTAACGCCGCCCAGCACCCATTCCCTCAGCCGCGAATGGCCATAGGCCCCGGCGACGATCAGGTCGGCCGAAATCCGCTGCGCTTCCGCGAGCAGGGCGTCGGTTGCCGATGTCTCCGCGTTCAGGACGGTCGCGGTCGCCTCGACGCCGTGCCGGGCGAGATGGGCGGTGATGTCGGCGAGGATCTCGGCGCCGCCCATCCGGCCGTGCGCTTCCTCCCTGACCGCGACGATATGGACCTGCGTCGCTTGGGCGAGCAGGGGCAAGGCTTCCGCCACGGCGCGGGCGCTCTGCCGCGTATCGGTCCAACCGATCAGGACCGTTCGGAGCGCCGATCGCGGCGCGGCGCCCGGCGGCAGAAGGTAAAGCCCTCTTCCGGCGTCGAACATGACGCTCTCGATCATCGGGCGCCAGCGCTCGCTGACGTCGTCCTGCGGACAGGTCGCGACGAAGAGGTCGTTCCAGCGCGCCTCGGTGGCGATGGCTCGTCCCAGAAGGCCGGGAAAAGCGTCCAGGCGGCGAAGCTCATGCGGGGTTCCGAGGCGCGCCAGCCGCTCCCGCAGCCGCGCCTCGATGGCGTTTCCCTCCTCGGTGACGACTTCCACCATCTGGCCGATCGCGCTGACGCCGAAGTCGCCCGCGAAGAAGGTCGGATCGGGAAGGAGGTTCGTGAAGATCCCGGTGATCCGCCCCGCATGGCGCAGCGCGAGCGCTTCGGCATGCGCGAGGCGGACCTCGTCCTCCGCCGAGCCGTCCAGATGGACCGCGATGTCGCAATAGCCGGTTCCGGGCACGGGCTTCACCGCCGCGGCGCTGCCCGAAGAAAGTGAGGTGTCGTTCATGCCGGCCTCCGTGCCGATGACGCTGTTCTGCATCGTTCATCGGGGGGCGGAAAGGACGCTCGTCGCATTGATTTTCGTCAAGAAGATCCGGATTTCGCTGCGTTTGCGCTGCATCAAATGCAACGAAGCCGAATCCGTCCAGGCTGAGTGCGCGACACCTCGACGACGACCTTGGAGGGCGATCATGTCGCAAGTGCTTCAGCCTGCCGCGCCGCGAACGCGCCGATCCAAGATGATGTGCGCGGCCGTTTTCGCTGCGCCGGGGCGCATCGAGCTCGAGGACAAGCCGATCCCTGATGTAGGGGCGCTCGATGCGTTGCTGCGCATCACCACGACGACGATCTGCGGCACGGACATCCATATCCTCAAGGGCGAATATCCGGTCGCACGCGGCCTCACCATCGGTCATGAGCCGGTCGGCGTGATCGAGAAGCTCGGCGCGCAGGTACGGGGATTTCGGGAGGGTGAGCGCGTGATCGCGGGCGCCATCACCCCTTCTGGACACAGTGCCGCGTGCCTTTGCGGCTGCCATTCGCAGGACGGACCCGGCGAGCGCCATGGCTTCAAGGCGATGGGTGGCTGGCGCTTCGGCAACACCATCGACGGCGCGCAGGCCGAATATCTGCTCGTGCCGGATGCGATGGTCAATCTCGCGGCCGTGCCCGCGGGATTAACGGACGGGCACCGGCCGTGGCGCATAGCCCGATCGGTCCCTGCGCGAACACGGCGACGCAATCGCCGATCCTGACCCCGCC
>JBDHTH010000094.1:0-8523 GCA_039808545.1 Phreatobacteraceae bacterium
TCGCCTGGGTGCTGGCGCAGGACGGCATCACGGCGCCGATCGTCGGCGTCTCCAAGCCGCATCACCTCGACGACGCGGTCGCGGCGCTCGATATCAAGCTCGACGCCGAGACGCTGGCGGCGCTGGCCGAGCCGTACCGGCCGAAGGCCCCGCAGGGCGGGTTCGAGTAAGCGCTGACTTAGAGTCCGGTCCGATCCCTTTGAATCGGACCGGACTCTAAGTCTCTTATTTGAGCATGATCTTATCCGAAAACCGGTTCCCACTTTTCGGGATCATGCTCTGAGAGGAAGCGCATCAGCCGGCCTGTAAGCCGGGTTCTGTACGGCCGGGTTGCCCCGACGCGACGGCCATTCCTCTGGGGCGCCCGTCGCCGGACGCCTCCTGCAACCTACCCGGACGGCCAAGCGCGGAGATGCGCCGCGGGCCTTGCGGTCCGCATGCCGCCCCTATTCGGTTTTGCTCCCGGTGGGGTTTGCCCTGCCGCGCCCATTGCTGAGCGCGCGGTGCGCTCTTACCGCACCTTTTCACCCTTACCGGACAAGCCTTGCGGCTGGTCCGGCGGTTCGTTCTCTGTGGCACTTTCCCTGGGGTCGCCCCCGCCGGACCTTATCCGGCACCGTATCTCCGTGGAGCCCGGACTTTCCTCGCCGGCGGCCTTTCGGCGCTTGCCGGCGCGGCCGTCCGGCCGGCTGATGCGGGGGCGTTAGACGCTTTTCGCGGCCTTGCGTCAAGGATGGCGCAGCAGGGCCGCGATCATGGCGCGCGTGCCGGCATCGGCTTCGCCTGTCACCAGCGCCCGGCGGAAATGGCGCTGGAAGGCGATGACGACGGCGCGGGTCTCGGCGTCGTAGGCGCCGGTGGCGGCGATCGGATAGCCGATGCGGGCGAGGTCGCGCTGCAGGGCGCGGATCGCCGCGGTGCCGCTCGCCACTGTTACGACGGTACGGAAGCCGCGCCCTGGGGTCGGCATGACGCCGACGCCCTCGGCGGCAAGACGCTCCCAGGGGAATTTCTCGCCGGGATCGTTCTTGCGCCCCGGCGCGATGTCGGAATGGGCGAGCACGCGCGCGGCCGCGATTCCCCGGCGCCTCACAATGTCTCGGGAGAGCGCGATGACGGACCGAAGCTGCGACTCGGGATAATCGGGAAGGCCGAAATCATGGCCGCCATTGACGATCTCGATGCCGATCGAGCGCGAATTGATGTCGCTCTCGCCTTGCCAGGAACCGGCGCCGGCGTGCCAGGCGCGGCGCGCCTCCGCGACCATCTGGACGATGGTGCCGTCCTCCAGCACCACATAGTGGCACGATACCTCCGATTTCGGATCGGCGAGCCAGCGGATCGCGCCCTCGGCGCTGCCCATGCCGGTGTAGTGCAGGAGGAGGATGGACGGCGCCAGCCCATCGCGCCGCGCGCCGTGATTGGCCGAGGGCGCGAGGCGGGCGACGAGCGGGCTGTCGGGCGTCTCGATAAGGGCGGAGGAGGTCACTTCAGGCCGCGCTCCTTGGCGATTTGGTCGTAGGCGGCGTTGATCTTGGCGAGGCGGTCATTCGCCAGCACGAGGAAGTCGGCCGGCACGCCGCGCGCGATCATCCTGTCCGGATGGGTCTCGGCGACGAGGCGGCGACGCGTCGCCTTGATCTCCTCCTCGGAGGCATCGGGATCGAGGCCGAGCACCACATAGGGGTCGCGCACGCTGCGGATATGGCGCGCCTCGATCGCCGCCAAGGTCTTGCCGTCGATCCTCAGGATGCCGGCGACGTCCTCGAGGAAGGCGAGCTCGGCCGGGTGGACGACGCCGTCCGCCGCCGTGATGAAGAACAGCGCCTCCAGCACCTCGGCGCGCATCGCGGGATCATCGGCGAAGAGGCCGGCGATCTGGCCCGCATAGGCGTCGTAGCCCGCGACATCGCGCTGGGCGAGGTTGAACAGGCGGCGGACATTGGCCTTCTCGCCGGCCTCGACCTGGACGAGCCTGTCGAACGCGTCGGTCTCGAGCGGCGAGACCACGCCGTCGGCCTTCGCCATCTTGGCCGCGAGCGCGACGATGGCGGCCGTGAAGATCACGGCCCGGTCGGAGGGCAGCAACTGCTGTATCGCGACGTCGACCGCATGGCCGGCCGCGACGCCGATCAGCGCCCCGAGCGGCCCGCCGAGCGCGAAGCCGAGGCCGGCGCCGCCGATTTTTCCGAAGATCGACATTTTTTCTATTCCACCCGTCGCCTTGCCCGCGGACCGACAGTTGCCGGCTAAGGCTCTGACGGCAACCGAAAATTAATCTTCATGATGCGTTAATGCGGGAATGCGAGGCCCGGGCGGATCGGCCGCGGGGCGGGTTGCATCCGTTGACGCCCATATAGGCCCATGTTATCCCAAATCATCCCTTCCGCGTACCGCTTCGTCGAGGATTCAGATCGACAAAAAGCGCGTTCGGCTGCCGCCGGGCGAGCATCGGCGGAGCTTTGCGCGGCGGGATGCGCCCTCGGTGTTGGAGCGTTGGGGCGGTCAATTGGGGGAGCCTGCGAACCGTCCGATGGAGCGATTCGTTTCGACCATCACGATGCGCGTGGACGCCAAGGGCCGGATCTCCGTGCCGGCGGCCTTCCGCGCGATCATCGCGCGCGACGGGTTGGATGCCTTGCATGCCTATCCGGCGCTCGACACGCCGGCGCTCGACTGCGGCGGTTCACGCCTCCTCCAGGAAATCGATCAGATCCTAGCCTTGCTGCCACCGGCCTCCTCGGAGCTGGACCTGGCCGCCATGCATCTGCTTGGCGAAAGCGAGACGCTGAAATTCGATGGGGAGGGGCGGATCATGCTGCCCGAGCGCTTCAAACGCCACGCGGGGATCGCGGGGGCGGTGACCTTCGTCGGCCTCGGCTACAAGTTCCAGATCTGGGAGCCGGCGCGGTTCGAGGCCCATCTTCAGGCCGCAAAGGCAAAGGTGCGGGACCTGCGCCAAGCGCTCGGCGCCCTGCCGCGTCAGCCTGTAGCCGCGAGGGCCTCGGAATGATGGCGGCGCGAGGAACGGGGCTGCGACCGGCGCCGCCCGCCATCCCCGACATGCCGCATGTGCCGGTGCTGCTGGCCGAAGTGCTGGATCAGCTCGCGCCGCGGCCCGGCGAGGTGTTCGTCGACGGGACTTTCGGGGCCGGCGGCTATACGGTCGCGCTGCTCGAGGCGGGCGCCAGGGTGGTGGCGATCGACCGCGATCCGAACGCGATCGCGGACGGGCAGGCGCTGGCGAAGCGCCACAAGCGCGACCTGACGCTCGTCCAGGACCGTTTCTCCCATCTCGACGCGGTGGCGCGCGAGGCCGGCCATGAGGGCGTCGACGGCGTCGTGCTCGATATCGGCGTCTCCTCGATGCAGCTCGACCAGGCGGCGCGCGGCTTCTCGTTCCGCCGCGAGGGTCCGCTCGACATGCGGATGGAGCAGGACGGGCTGACGGCGCTCGATCTCGTCACCGCCATGCCGGGGCGGGACCTTGCCCGCGTCATCGGCCTCCTCGGCGAGGAGCGCCGCGCCTCGCGGGTCGCCGGCGCGATCGTCGCGGCGCGCGGCGCCGAGCCGCTCGACACGACGCTGGCGCTCTCCCGCGTCATCGAGAAGGCGATCGGCGCGCCGCGTCCCGACGAGATCCATCCGGCGACGCGCACCTTCCAGGCGCTTCGCATCTATGTGAACGACGAGCTGGGCGAGCTGGCGCGGGCGCTGTTCGCGGCCGAGCGCATCCTGAAGCCGGGCGGGCGGCTGGTGGTGGTCTCGTTCCATTCGCTGGAAGACCGCATCGTCAAGACGTTCCTCGCCGAGCGCTCGAAGAAGCGGGCCGGGGGCTCGCGCCACATGCCCGAGCCGACCATCGCGCCGCCGACCTTCGAGTTGATCAGCCGCGGGCCGGTCACGGCTTCGGACGCCGAGACCGGGGCCAATCCGCGCGCCCGCTCGGCGAAGCTGCGCTCGGGCCTGCGCACCGAGGCGCCGGCCCGCGACGGCGACCCGGCCGCGTTCGGCGTTCCGAACGTTCCAGAATTCCGGAGGGCGCGGTCGTGAGATTGCTGTTTCGCGCGCTCAACGTGCTGGTGGTGCTGGGCCTGATCGCGGCGGCGACGCTCGTCTATAAGGTCAAGTACCAGTCGACCTTCTATGTCGAGCGGATCGCGAAGCTGAAATCCGACATCCGCAAGGAGACCGAGCAGATCGCGGTGCTGAAGGCCGAATGGGCGCGGCTGACGACGCCCTCGCGCCTGCAAGGCCTCGCCGACCGGCATCTGAAGATGCAGCAATTGACCGTCGACCAGATGCTCTGGGTCGACAACCTGCCCGAGAAGCCGACGCCCGATCCCGACCCGATCGGCACGCTGCTCGAAGCGCTCGAGGACGGGCGCGATCCGATCATGACCGGCACCATCAAGCCGGCCGTGAAGCCGAAGAAGCCGGCCGGCCCGCCGGTTGCCGCCAAGCCCGCGCCGAAGGTCAAGCCGCCGGTCGCGCTGAAGCCGCTCGCCAAGCCGGCGCCGGTGGCGCAGGCGAAGCCCCAGCCGGCCAAGCCGTCGCCGATCAACGCCCTCTTGTCGGGCGTGCCGCTCGACCTGAAGCCGCCGGCCGCCATTCCCAGCAAGCCCGTCACGGTGCAGCGATGAGCGAATTTTCCGACGCGCCCGAGCCGCGTACCGCCGGCGACGTCTGGCGGCGCCGGCTCGGCCGGATCGCGGGCAGCGCGCTCCGCCTGCCGGCTCTCGCGGCGCGGGGGCTTCTCGGCCTGGCGCGCGCACCGAAGCGCTCGAAGCTGTCGATGGCGCGGGGCCGGCTCGGCCTCGCGATGCTCGGCTTCGGCGCAGTCTATGTCGTGATCGCCGGCAAGCTGGTGCTCTACGCGGTGCTGCCCGACGCCAGCGAGACGCCGGGCCGGATCTCGTCCGACGCCATCAGCTCCTCGCGCCCCGACATCGTCGACCGCAACGGCGAGATCCTCGCCACCGACATCCGCACGCCCTCGCTCTTCGCGGAGCCGAGGCGGCTGCTCGATGTCGACGAGGCGCTGGAGAAGCTTTCGGCGATCCTCCCCGATCTCGACAAGGTGGAGGCCCGCACGCGCCTCTCCTCCAAGAAGGGCTTCGTGTGGCTGAAGCGCGAGATCACGCCCTCGCAGCAGCGGCGCATCCACCTGCTCGGCCTGCCGGGCATCGGCTTCATGATGGAGAACCGGCGCGTCTACCCGAACGGGCCGACCGTCAGCCATGTCATTGGGCATGTGAACGTCGACAACGAAGGCATTGCGGGGATTGAGAAATATCTCGACAACCGCGGCCTCGCGGCGCTCCACCGGGCGGGCTTCACCACCGATCGGCTGACGACGCAGGTGCAGCTCTCCATCGACCTTCGCGTGCAGCATGCGCTGCGCGACGAGCTCGGCCAGGCGCTCACCAAGTTCCGGGCGAAGGCGGCGGCTGGGCTGATCACCGATGTGCGCACCGGCGAGATCATCGCGATGGTGTCGCTGCCCGACTACGACCCGAACGATCCCGGCAAGTCGATGGACGACAGCCGCATCAACCGCCTCACCACCGGCGTGTTCGAGCTCGGCTCCACCTTCAAGGCGCTGACCACCGCGATGGCGCTCGATTCCGGCCTCGTGAAGCTCGACGACCGCTTTGACGCGCGCTTTCCGCTGCAATACGGCTCGTTCCGCATCAACGACTATCACGGCACGAAGCGCGTGCTGAACGTGCCCGAGATCTTCATCCACTCCTCCAATATCGGCACGGCGCGGATGGCGCTGAAGCTCGGGGTGGAGAACCACAAGGCGTTCCTGAAGAAGATGGGCCAGTTCGACCGGCTGGTCACGGAGCTGCCCGAGAGCGCCGCGCCGCTCTACCCGAAGCGCTGGGTCGAGCTGAACACGGTGACGGCCTCCTACGGCCACGGCATCGCGGTCGCGCCGCTGCAGGCGGTGGCGGCGGTCTCGGCGCTGCTGAACGGCGGCTACTGGATCCAGCCGACCTTCCTGAAGCGCACGCCGGAGGACGCGCAGGCGATCGCCCGCCGCGTCATCAAGAAGGAGACGAGCGACGCGCTGCGCTTCGTCATGCGCCTCAACGCCGAGAAGGGCTCGGCGAAGAAGGCCGACATCCTCGGCTTCTATGTCGGCGGCAAGACCGGCACCTCCGAGAAGGTCATCAACGGCCGGTACTCGAAGAACAAGCTGTTCAACACCTTCATGGCCGCCATGCCGATGAACGACCCGAAATACATGGTGACGATCATGCTGGACGAGCCGCAGGGCCTCAAGGAGACCTACGGCTTCGCGACCTCGGGCTGGAACGCGGCGCCGACCGCCGGCAAGGTGATCGCGCGCGTCGCGCCGCTGCTCGGGCTCGACCCGAAGATCGACATGCCGCCGGCGATCCAGTCGATCCCCGTCGCGTTCCGGGGGACGGCGCAATGATCGAGGCGCCGCCGCGCCGCTTGATCCGGCTCGGCGAGCTTCTGGAGGCGCCGCTCGATCCGGCCCTCGCGGCCCTCACGGTTTCGGGACTGAAGAACGACAGCCGCAAGGTCGAGCCGGGCGACTTGTTCGTCGCCATTCCGGGCGTGAAGGGCGATGGCGCCGCATACGCGGAGCCGGCCGCCAAGGCGGGGGCGGCGGCGATCGTCGCCGAGCGGGCCGTTCCGGCGGCGGTGCCGGTGATCGTGGTGCCGAATGCGCGGCTGGCGCTGTCGCAAATCGCGGCGCGCTTCTATCCGCGCCAGCCCGAGACGATCGCGGCCGTGACCGGGACCTCCGGCAAGACCTCGGTCGCGGCCTTCCTGCGCCAGATCTTCCTTCGCTGCGGGCGCCAGGCCGCGAGCCTCGGCACGATCGGTGTGATCGCGCCGGGCCGGGCGGACTATGGCAGCCTGACGACACCCGATCCGATCAGCCTGCACGCGACCTTGCAGGAACTCGCCGATGGCGGCGTGACGCATCTCGCAATGGAGGCCTCCTCGCACGGGCTCGATCAGTTCCGGCTCGACGGGGTGCGGCCGAAGGCGGCCGGCTTCACCAACCTGACGCCGGAGCATCTCGACTACCATGCGACGCTCGAAGCGTATCTGGAGGCGAAGCTCCGCTTGTTCCGGGTGCTGCTGCGTGCGGACGGCGTCGCGGTGGTCGATGCCGATCACGAGGCCGGGGCGCGGGTCGCCGAGGCGGTGCGCGCCGCCGGGCGGGCCGTGCTGACGGTCGGCCGGGCGGGGGAGGGGATCACGCTCCTCTCGGCCGAGCCGGATGGCGACGGGCAGCGGCTCGCGCTTGCGCATGCCGGGCGACGTTTTGAGACACGGCTGCCGCTGGTCGGCGCCTTCCAGGTCTCGAACGCGCTGGTCGCGGCCGGCTTGGCGATCGGCTGCGGCGAGGCGCCGAACCAGGTTTTCGCCGCCCTGGAAGGGCTCGAAGGGGCGCCCGGCCGGCTCGACAAGGTCGGCACGCGCAACGGCGCGCCGGTCTTCGTCGACTACGCGCATAAATCCGATGCGCTGCGCAACGTGCTGGAGACGCTGCGGCCCTATGCGAAGCGGCATCTGGTGGTGGTGTTCGGCTGCGGCGGCGATCGCGATCGCGGCAAGCGGCCGGTGATGGGCGAAATCGCGGCTGCGATCGCCGACCGCGTAATCGTCACCGACGACAATCCGCGCAGCGAGGACCCGGCCGCCATCCGCGCCGCGATCCTTGCGGGCGCCAGGGGCGCCGAGGAGATCGGAGACCGTGCGGCGGCGATCCGCACGGCCATCCGCGACCTTCAGGCCGGCGATATCCTGCTGATCGCCGGAAAAGGCCACGAAACCGGCCAGATCGTCGGGTCAACGGTGCTACCCTTCTCGGACCATCAGGTCGCGCAGACCGCGATTCGCGAGCTCGAAGCATGACGAACCCTCTTTGGACCGTAGCGGAATTCGTCCGCCACACTGGCGGCGCCGCTGATGGTCCCATTCCCGACATCACCGGCATTTCCATCGATACGCGCACCCTGGCGCCGGGCGATGCGTTCTTCGCGCTCAGCGATATCCGCGACGGGCACGATTTCGCGGCGGCGGCGCTGGCCAAGGGGGCGAGCGTCGCGGTGATCCGCAAGGACAAGCGGGCGGCGCTGGGACCCGGCCGCTGCGTCCTCGTCGACGACGTACTCGAAGCCCTGACGAAGCTCGGCCTCGCGGCGCGGGCGCGGAGCAAGGCGGCGATCATCGCGGTGACCGGCTCGGTCGGCAAGACCGGCACCAAGGAGATGCTGCGCCTCGCCTGCGGGGCGCTCGGCGAGACGCATGCCTCGGTCGCCTCCTACAATAATCACTGGGGCGTGCCGCTGACCCTGGCGCGGATGCCCGAGAGCGCCCGCTACGGCGTCTTCGAGATCGGCATGAACCATGCCGGCGAGATCGAGCCGCTGTCCCGGATGGTCCGGCCGCAAGTGGCGCTGATCACCACCATCGAGCCCGTCCATATCGAGTATCTCGGCTCGATCGAGGCGATCGCGGACGCCAAGG
>JBDHTH010000095.1:0-8476 GCA_039808545.1 Phreatobacteraceae bacterium
TGGGGCGTGGTCGCCTTCGCGTCCTCGCTCGACCAGGCCGGCCCTTTCGCGCGCGACGTGCGCGACGCCGCCATCCTCCTGAAATCCATGGCCTCGTTCGACCCGAAGGATTCGACCTCGGTCGATGTCGCGGTGCCGGATTATGCAGCGGCGGTCGGGCGCTCCATCAAGGGGCTGAAGATCGGCATCCCCAAGGAATATCGCGTCGACGGCATGGCCGAGGAGATCGAGGCGCTCTGGCAGCAGGGCATCGCGTGGCTGAAGGACGCCGGGGCCGAGATCGTCGAAATCTCGCTGCCGCACACCAAGATGGCGTTGCCGGCCTACTACATCGTCGCGCCCGCCGAGGCCTCCTCCAACCTCGCCCGCTATGACGGCGTGCGCTACGGCGCCCGCGTCAACGGCAGCGACATCGTCGACATGTACGAGAAGACGCGCGCCGCCGGCTTCGGCAAGGAAGTAAAGCGCCGCATCATGATCGGCACCTATGTCCTCTCGGCCGGCTACTACGACGCCTATTACGTGCGCGCCCAGAAGATCCGCACCCTGATCCGCCAGGATTTCGAGAAGGCCTACGCGGCCGGCGTCGATGCGATTCTCACGCCGGCGACGCCGTCTTCCGCCTTCGCGATCGGCTCCAAGGGCTCGGCCGACCCGGTCGAGATGTATCTGAACGACGTCTTCACGGTCACGGTGAACATGGCGGGCCTGCCCGGCATCGCCGTGCCGGCCGGGCTCGACGCCAAGGGCCTGCCGCTCGGCCTCCAGCTCATCGGCCGGCCTTTCGACGAGGAGACGCTGTTCTCTGTCGGCCATGTGATCGAGCAGGCGGCCGGACGCTTCCCCGTGACCGAGCGCTGGTGGCTGTAGGCGTCCAGCGCAAATCTCGGCAGCCCCGCGAGGGGAGCGCGGCACGCATGGCTGGCTTCCCGCCCTGACCTTGTCGCATTTTTGCCCGCCGCGCTGTGTCTCCTTTGGGCATGACCGGAGACATGTCGCATATATCCGTTCGCCCCGCTGCCGCGCCGCCCTTCTGGCGCGACGCGATCCGCGAGGCGATACGCTTCTGGGAGCCGGCCCGCATCGCCTATTGCATCCTGCTGGCCGTCATGACGCTGGCGATGCTCGGTCTGAGCGGCATTCTACGCGCGGGCCTGCTCGGCTGGCTCCATCTGCTCGCGGCGGCGATCCTCGCCAATGTTCTCTACACCTTCGCCTATCCCGTGGACCTGATGCTGAACGCCGCCGGCCTGCCGAAGCCCTGGCGGCGCGCGGTCCGCGTGCTGCTGTGGTGCTTCGGCACGGTGCTCGCCTGCTGGCTGGCGATCGGCGCGGCCATCGTCGGCGTCCTCGACTTCGGCACGACCTACCCCTGGCCCGAATGAGCGGCATGCGCCCTCTTGAAGCATCGGGCGAAGACCGCTACGCGACGGGGATAAGGAAACTGAGGTTCTTTCGATGAACATTGCGGTCCGCGAGGCCAAGCCCGCGCAGCTCGTCCGCGGCGCGACGGGCGATTGGGAAATCGTCATCGGCATGGAGATCCATGCGCAGGTGACGTCGGAATCGAAGCTCTTTTCCGGCGCCTCGACCGCCTTCGGCGGCAAGCCGAACGATCATGTCAGCCTCGTCGACGCCGCCATGCCCGGCATGCTGCCGGTGATCAACGAGGAATGCGTGCGCCAGGCGGTCCGCACCGGGCTCGGCTTGAAGGCGCAGATCAACCTGCGCTCGGTCTTCGACCGGAAGAACTATTTCTACCCGGACCTGCCGCAGGGCTACCAGATCAGCCAGTACAAGAGCCCGATCGTCGGGGAAGGCGAGGTCACGGTCGACCTCCTGAACGGGGAGAGTTTCCAGGTCGGCATCGAGCGCCTGCATCTGGAGCAGGATGCCGGCAAGTCGATCCACGACCAGCATCCGACGATGAGCCTCGTCGACCTCAACCGCTCGGGCGTCGCCCTCATGGAGATCGTGTCGAAGCCCGACATGCGCTCCGCCGAGGAGGCGAAAGCCTATGTGACGAAGCTCAGGACCATCCTGCGCTATCTCGGCACCTGCGACGGCGATATGGAGAAGGGCAATCTCCGGGCCGACGTCAACGTCTCGGTGCGCCGGCCGGGCGGCCCGCTCGGCACGCGCTGCGAGATCAAGAACGTCAACTCGATCCGCTTCATCGGCCAGGCGATCGAGTACGAGGCGCGCCGGCAGATCGACATCCTGGAGGATGGCGGCGCGATCGACCAGGAGACGCGGCTGTTCGACGCCGGCAAGGGCGAGACGCGCTCCATGCGCTCCAAGGAGGAGGCGCATGACTACCGCTACTTCCCCGATCCGGACCTGCTGCCGCTCGAATTCGATCAGGCTTTCGTCGACTCCCTCGCCGGCGACCTCCAGGAGCTTCCGGACGAGAAGAAGGCGCGCCTGATCGCCGATTACGGCCTCTCGGCCTATGACGCCGCGGTGCTGGTCGTGGAGCGCCGCTCGGCCGATTTCTTCGAGGAGGTCGCCAAGGGGCGCGACGGCAAGACCGCCGCCAACTGGGTGATCAACGAGTTCTTCGGCCGCCTCAACAAGGAAGGCCGCGACATCGAGGAAAGCCCGGTCTCGGCCGGCCAGATCGGCGCGATCATCGACCTGATCGCCGACGGCACCATCTCGGGCAAGATCGCCAAGGACCTGTTCGAGATCGTCTGGACCGAGGGGGGTGATCCGAAGGCGATCGTCGAGGCGCGCGGCCTCAAGCAGGTCACCGATACCGGCGCGATCGAGAGGGCGATCGACGAGATCATCGCCGCCAATCCCGACAAGGTCGAGCAGGTGAAGGCCAAGCCGACCATGCTCGGCTGGTTCGTCGGCCAGGTGATGAAGGGGACCGGCGGCAAGGCCAACCCGCAGGCCGTCAACGCGCTGCTGAAGGCAAAGCTCGGCATCGAATGACTGAGGGGATCGCAAGCGCGCTCCGCCGCGCCGTCGATGCCGACGCGCAAAGCCTGATCGGCCTCGTCGGCCTGTGCTTCGCCGAGTATCCGGGCTGCTTCGTCGACCCTCGGGGCGACGTGCCGGATCTGGTCCGGCCGGCTGAGTTCTATGTCGGGCCGGGCGAGACGTTCCTCGTGGCCGAGGATGCGCGCGGCCAAATCTGCGCCTGCATCGCGCTGGCGCATCCGGAGCCGCGAATCGCCGAGATCCATCGCCTCTACGTGCGCGCGGACCAGCGCGGCCAGGGCCTCGCGTCGCGGCTGATCGATGTCGTCGAGCGACAGGCCCGCCTGCACGGCGCTGCTGCCATCCAGGCCTGGTCGGACACCCGCTTTCACGACGCCCACCGCCTTTACGGCCGGCTCGGTTATGCCCGGGTCGGGGAGGCGAAGCCCCTTGGCGACATCTCCAACTCCGTGGAATTCCTCTTCGTGAAGGCGCTTCCGGAAAATTAATCCCCGTGCCTTCGGCGCGTTGACAGAGGCGCTTTGGCACGGTCCAATTCCGATACGCCACGTGAAGATGGCCGTATGCGGGAACGGGGAGTGCGTGCGTGGCGGATGACATCATCCTCGCGACCAGCGGGCTGACGAAGTCGTTTCGCGGCTTCACGGCCGTGAAGGACGTCGCCCTCAAGGTGCGGCGCGGGACGATCCATGCGCTGATCGGGCCGAACGGCGCCGGCAAGACCACCTGCTTCAATCTGCTCACCAAGTTCCTGACGCCAACCGCCGGCACGATCCTCTATGAGGGGCGCGACATCACCGGGCTCGCGCCGGCCGAGATCGCGCGGCTCGGCCTGGTGCGCTCCTTCCAGATCTCGGCCGTGTTCCCGCATCTGACGGTGCTCGAGAACGTGCGCCTCGCCCTGCAGCGCAAGCGCGGCGATTCCTTCGACTTCTGGCGCTCCGAGAAGGTGCTGAAGGTCCATGACGCCGAAGCGCTGGCGCTCGTCGACGCGGTCGGCCTCGCGGCCTTCGCCAAGATCCCGGCGGGCGAGCTCTCCTACGGCCGCAAGCGCGCCCTGGAGATCGCAACGACGCTGGCGCTCGAACCCGACATGATGCTCCTCGACGAGCCGATGGCCGGCATGGGGCACGAGGATGTCGACCGCATCGCGGCGCTGATCAAGCGCGCCTCGGCGGGCCGCACCATCCTGATGGTCGAGCACAATCTCTCGGTCGTCGCCTCCCTGTCGGACCGCATCACGGTCCTGGCGCGCGGCGAGGTCCTTGCGGAGGGCGACTACAAGACCGTGTCGAGCGATCCGCGCGTCGTCGAAGCCTATATCGGAGCCGGTCATGGCTGAGACGGCGATCCTCGAAGGGCAGGGCGGCTTGACGCCGGGCGGCGCCCCGCTCCTGAAGGTGCGCAACCTGGAAGCCTGGTACGGCGAGTCGCATGTCCTGCACGGCGTGAATTTCGAGATCTTCCCCGGCGAGGTGGTCACGCTGCTCGGCCGCAACGGCGCCGGCAAGACGACGACGCTGCGCTCGATCATGGGCATCGTCAGGAAGCGCAAGGGCGCGGTGAGCTTCCAGGGCACCGAGACGATCGACCTGCCGTCCCGCAAGATCGCCCGCCTCGGCATCGGCTACGTGCCGGAGGAGCGCGGCATCTTCGCGAGCCTGTCGGTGGAGGAGAATCTGATGCTGCCGCCCGTCGTCCGCGAGGGCGGCGTCTCGCGCGAGCGACTGTTCGAGCTCTTTCCGAACCTGAAGGAGCGCCTGTCGAGCCAGGGCACCAAGCTGTCGGGCGGCGAGCAGCAGATGCTGGCGATCGCCCGCATCCTGCGCACCGGCGCGCGCCTGCTGCTGCTCGACGAGCCGACCGAGGGGCTGGCGCCGGTCATCGTGCAGCAGATCGGCCGTACCATCGCGGAGCTGAAGCAGTCCGGCTTCACCATCATCCTGGTCGAGCAGAATTTCCGCTTCGCGGCCACCGTCGCGGATCGGCACTACGTCATGGATCAAGGCAAGGTCGTCGATCATTTCGCCAATAGCGAGATCGAGGCCAACACCGATAAGCTCCATGCCTATCTCGGCGTCTAGCACGCCCAACTAGAAACCAAATCGGGCATCGTCCGCGCCGCTTGAAGCGACGCGGATTCAAAGGAGACGGCCATGAAAGTCAGACTGGTTCTTGCCGCCGCCCTGCTGGCGGCGACCTCGCTGAGCGCCTCGGCGCAGCAGCTCAGCGTCAAGCTCGGCGTGCTGAACGACCGTTCCGGCATCTATTCGGACCTCGCCGGCGAAGGCTCGGTGCTCGCCGCCCGCATGGCGGTTGAGGATTTCGAGGCCGAGAAGAAGGGCATCAAGGTCGAGATCATCTCGGCCGACCATCAGAACAAGCCAGATGTCGGCTCCAACATCGCGCGCCAATGGATCGACCAGGAAGGCGTCGACGTCATTCTCGACGTGCCGACCTCCTCGGTCGCCCTGGCGGTCAACCAGGTCGTGAAGGAGAAGAACAAGATCTTCATCAATTCGGGCGCGGCGGCCTCCGACCTGACCGGCCCGCAATGCTCGCCCAACACGGTGCACTGGACCTACGACACCTGGGCGCTCGCCAACGGCACCGGCACCGCGATGGTGAAGAACGGCGGCAACACCTGGTTCTTCATCACGGCCGACTACGCCTTCGGCCATGCGCTCGAGCGCGACACCAGTGCGGTCGTCGTGAAGGCGGGCGGCAAGATCCTCGGCGCGGTCCGCCATCCCTTCCCGGGCAGCGACTTCTCATCCTTCCTGCTGCAGGCGCAGGCCACCAAGGCGAAGGTGATCGCGCTCGCCAATGCCGGCGGCGACACCATCAACGCCATCAAGCAGGCCTCCGAGTTCGGCGTCACCCAGGGCGGCCAGGCGCTCGCCGGCCTGCTCGTCTTCGCCAGCGACGTCCACGCCCTCGGCCTGAAGACGGCGCAGGGCCTGGTCCTGACCGAGGCCTTCTACTGGGATCTCAACGACAAGACCCGCGAATGGTCCAAGCGCTTCGCGGCCCGCAACGGCCAGAAGATGCCGACCATGGTCCAGGCCGGCGTCTATGCCGGCACGCTCCACTATCTGAAGGCCCTCGAGGCCACCAAGACCAAGGACACCGCCACGGTCATGGCCAAGATGAAGGAGATGCCGACCGATGATCCGCTGTTCGGCAAGGGCGAGATCCGCGCTGACGGCCGCAAGATCCACGACATGTACCTCTTCCAGGTGAAGAAGCCCGAAGAGTCGAAGGGCCCGTGGGACTACTACAAGCTGCTCTCCACGATCCCCGGCAAGGACGCGTTCCGCCCGCTCGGCGAAGGCGATTGCCCGCTCGTCAAGAAGGGCTGACGACTATCGGCGCCGGCGTCCCCGCGACGCCGGCGCGCCTTCCGCGCCAATCCGCTCCCAGAGGGCTTCTCCCGGCATGTTCGAACTGATCGGCATTCCCCCACAGGCGCTTTTCGGCCAGTTGCTGCTGGGGCTGATCAACGGCTCCTTCTACGCGATCCTCAGCCTCGGCCTCGCGATCATCTTCGGCCTGCTCAACATCATCAATTTCACGCATGGCGCGCAGTACATGCTCGGCGCCGTCTTCACATGGATGCTGCTGCAATATGCCGGGCTGAACTATTGGGTGGCGCTCATCGTCGTCCCCATCCTCGTCGCGGCGATCGGCGTCGTGACCGAGCGGCTCCTGATCTCGCGCCTCTATGATCTCGACCATCTCTACGGGCTGCTGCTGACCTTCGGTCTCGCGCTGATCATCCAGGGGCTGCTGCGCAACCAGTACGGCATCTCGGGATTGCCTTATAGCGTGCCCTCGCAGCTCACGGGCGGGCACAATCTCGGCTTCATGTTCCTGCCCAACTATCGCGGCTGGGTGGTGGCGGTCTCGCTGGTCGTCTGCCTGGCGACCTGGTTCACCATCGAGAAGACCAGCCTCGGCGCCTATCTGCGCGCCGCCACCGAGAACCCGACGCTGGTGCAGGCCTTCGGCATCAACGTTCCGCGCCTCGTCACGCTCACCTACGGGCTCGGCGTCGGCCTCGCGGCGCTCGCCGGCGTGCTGGCGGCGCCGATCTACTCGGTCAACCCGAATATGGGCGCCGACCTGATCATCGTTGTCTTCGCCGTGGTGGTGATCGGCGGCATGGGCTCGATCCTCGGCTCGATCGTCACCGGCTTCGGCCTGGGGCTGATCGAGGGATTGACCAAGGTTTTCTACCCGGAGGCATCGGGCATCGTGATTTTCGTCATCATGGTCATCGTCCTGCTGGTGCGCCCGGCGGGATTGTTCGGGAGGGCCGCATGACGACGATCTCCGACAGCGAGCCGCACGCGAGGCCGGGAGAGGGCGAGCGGCTGCACCAGATCATCTTCCTGGTGCTGGCAGGGCTGCTGCTCGTCGCGCCCTTCTTCGTCTATCCCGTCTTCCTGATGAAGGTGCTGTGCTTCGCGCTCTTCGCCTGCGCCTTCAACCTGCTGCTCGGCTATGGCGGCCTGCTCTCCTTCGGCCACGCCGCCTATTTCGGCGCCGCGAGCTATATCAGCGCCCATGCGGCCAAGGTCTGGGGCTTCCCGACCGAGCTCGCGATCCTCTCCGGCACCGCGACGGCAGCGCTGCTCGGCCTCGTCTTCGGCGCCCTGGCGATCCGCCGGCAGGGCATTTATTTCGCGATGATCACGCTGGCGCTCGCCCAACTCGTGTTCTTCGCCTCGGTGCAATTCAAGTTCACGGGCGGCGAGGACGGCATCCAGCAGGTGCCGCGCGGCAAGCTGCTCGGCCTCCTGCCGCTCGGCGACGACCGCACGCTGTACTACGTCGTGGCCGCCATCTTCTTCGCCGGGCTGCTGCTGATCTATCGGATCATCCATTCGCCCTTCGGCCAGGTGCTGAAGGCGATCCGCGACAACGAGCCGCGCGCCATCTCGCTCGGCTATCGCGCCAGCCGCTACAAGCTGGCGGTGTTCGTGCTCTCCGCGACGCTGGCGGGGCTCGCCGGCGCGACCAAGGCGATCGTCTTCCAGCTCGCCTCGCTCACCGACGTGCAATGGACGATGTCGGGCGAGGTGGTGCTGATGACGCTGGTCGGCGGGCTCGGCACGGTCTTCGGGCCGATGATCGGCGCGCTGGTGATCGTCTCGATGCAGAACTATCTCGCCTCGTTCGGCGCCTGGGTGACCGTCATCCAGGGCTGCATCTTCGTGATCTGCGTGATGATGTTCCGCGAGGGAATCGTCGGCAAGATCGCGCAAATTTTCAAGAAACCTCTGTAAGCTCTTGATACAAAAAAAGCCCGGCGGCAAGCCGGGCTTTTTCGCGTCGACGAATGGCGATCAGGTCTTCCGGCTCAGGCATTCCTTGCTGAAGGTCCGCCAGGTGCGGCCGTTCTGCTGGTTGGCCTTCTTGATGCCCTGCCACTCGGCGCCGCAATCCTTCATCCGCTGGCGCTGGCGAAGCTGCGCCTGGGAGGCGGGCTTCTTCACCTTCGGGGCCTCGGGCGTGGCGGCGG
>JBDHTH010000096.1:0-8210 GCA_039808545.1 Phreatobacteraceae bacterium
CCGCGATGGGCGCGCACCACGTCGCCGATCTGGCGGCCGATGGTCAGCGCCGGGTTGAGCGAGCTCTGCGGGTCCTGGAACACCATCGCGATGTCGCGCCCGCGCAGGGCGCGCATCCGCGCCTCCGGCGCGGCGAGCAGATCCTCCCCGTCGAAGACGACGCGCCCGCCGGTCGTCCGCGCCGTCGCGCCGAGCAGCCGCATCACCGCGAGCATGCTGAGGCTCTTGCCCGAACCGGATTCGCCGACGACCCCGACCGCCTCGCCGGCCCGCACCGTGAGGTCGACGCCGCGCACGGCCTCGACCATCCCGCCCCCCGCGCTGCGGAAGCCGACGCGCAAGCCTTCGACCGAGAGCAGCGGCGCGCTCATGCGACCAGCGTCCTCGCCTCGCTGCGCGGATCGAAGAGATCGCGCACCGCGTCGCCCAGCAGGTTGAAGCCGATCACGGTCAGCGAGATGGCGAGGCCGGGGAACACCGGCAGCCACCACTCGCCCGAATAGATCGCGCTGCGGGCGTCGGAGAGCATCGTGCCCCAGCTCGGCTGCGGCGGCTGCACGCCGAGCCCGACGAAGCTGATCGAGGCCTCGATCACGATGCCGATCGCCACCAGCAGCGTCGCCTGCACGATGATCGGCGAGAGGCAGTTCGGCAGCACGTCGCCGAGCACGATCCGCCAATGCGGCGCGCCTTGCAGGATGCGCGCCCGGACGAAATCGGCGCCGGCCACGCGCTTGGCGACCGCATAGGTGACGCGCGCGAAGACCGGCGAGAACAGGCAGCCGACCAGCGCGACGATCTTCACCTCGTTCGGCAGCAGGAACGGCCCGACGGCGAGCGGCCCGACGCCGAGGATGCCGACGATCGCGATCGCCCAGACGAGCAGCGGGATCGCCGCGACCCCGTCGACGACGCGCATCACGATCTGCTCGCCGATCCCGCCCCTGTAGGCTGCGAACAGCCCGGCCGAGACGCCGATCAGCGCGCCGATCAGCACCGCGCCGATGCCGACCGCCAGCGAGGCCCGCGCCCCGAAGACGATGCGGCTCAGCACGTCGCGCCCGGATTGGTCGGTGCCGAGCCAGTGCCGCGCATCCGGCGCCGCGAGGCGGTCCTCGATGTTGAGCTCGAGCGGATCGTAGGGAGCGACGAGCGGCGCGAGGATCGCCGCGGCGAGGATCAGCCCGACGATCGCCGCGCCGAGCCGGCCGCTCCAGTCGAGGCCGCGCCATGTCTTGACGAGCGCGCTCACGCCGCCGCCCTCTGGCGCGGATCGAGCACGCGGTTGATCAGGTCAGCCGCCAGATTGGCGAAGACGAAGATCGCCGTGAACAGGAAGACGATGCCCTGGAGGAGCAGGAAGTCGCGCTGCGAGATCGCGTTGAGAAGCGCCCGCGACAGGCCCGGCACGTTGAACACCTGCTCGATGATCAGCGCCCAGCCGAACATGTAGCCGAAGGAGAGCGCCGCGAGGTTCACGACCGGCGGCAGCGCGTTGAGGAGCGCGTACAGCACGACCCTGGCGGAGGACAGCCCCATGGCGCGGGCCGTGCGCACATAATCGCCGCGCAGCGTCTCCTGGAGGCTCGCCTGCGTCATCCGCGCCAGCACCGCGACATAGTAGACCGCAAGCGAGACGGACGGCATCAGGATGCTCTGAAGATGCAGGCCGAGTCCCGCCGAGGGCGGGAAGTAGCCGCCCGGCGGCAGCCAGCGCAGGTCGACCGCGAGAAAGCGGATCAGCACGATGCCGAGCCAGAAGGCGGGGATCGACAAGCCGAACACGGTGGCGAGCCGGCTCGCCCTGTCGAACAGCCCGCCCGGCCGCAGCGCCGCGAGCACGCCGATGCCGAGGCCGAACACCAGCGCGATCGCGAAGGCGAAGAGCACGATCGAGAGGGTGACGGGCAGCGCGCTCATGATCTCCGCCGCGACCGCGCGGCCCGTGACGAAGGATTTGCCGAAATCCCCGCGCAGCACGTCGCCGAGCCAGGCGGCGTATTGCGCGAGGAAGGGGCGGTCGAGGCCGTTCGCCCGTTCGAACTCGGCGATCTGCGCGACGGTCGCGTCCGCGCCGAGCACGATCCGGGCAGGCGAGCCCGGCCCCGAGCGCGTCAGCGCGAAGAGCGCCAGCCCGACGAAGAGCAGCGTGCCGATCGAGGCGAGGATACGGCCTGCGACGAGGCGGAGCATGGCGGGCGGCGCCTCAGAGCTTGACCTCGCCCGGCGCGATCGTCAGCCCCTGATTGACCTTGAAGTCCTTCACGGTCTGCCGCCACAGGTTGGAGGCATGCACGTAGCCGAGCACGCCGAGCGGGGCATCGCGCGCGGCGAGCGTCTGGAGCTTGCCGTAGAGCTCCTTGAGCTTGCCCTGCTCGGTCTCCGCGAAGGCGGCCGCGAGCGTCGCATTGAACTCGGCATTGTTGTAGCCCGTGCTCTTCGACAGCACCTGATCGGGGGTGAGGCACACCTGCATGATGTAGCTCGGCTCGCCCGGCGACATGAAGACCTGCAAGGCCATCTGGTGCTCGCCGCGGATCGCCTGCTGGATCAGCACCGAGAACTCGTAGACCTTCAGGTTCACCTTCACGCCGATCTTGGCGAGCTGGGCCTGCACGAAGATCGCCGCGTCCTTGGTGTCGAGCAGATAGGGCTCGGCCTGGATGCTGACGTCGAGCTCGGCGCCGTTCGGATATTTCGACTTGGCGAGGAACGCCTTGGCGCGCTCGAGATCGTAGCCGAGCTCCTTGTCCGCCTCGGCATTGTACCACCACCCCTTCGGCGGCGCCGGCACGGCGGAGGGATCGAGCAGCCCGTAATAGACCTTCTCGCCGATCGTCTTGCGGTCGATCGCGCAGGAGATCGCCTTGCGGAAGTTCACGTCGTCGAGCGGCGGCTTCAGGTTGTTCGTGTACATCAGCAGCGCGCCGCCGAGGGTCGGACGCGATTCCCCGGTGATCCCCGGCAGCGTCTTCAGCCGGTTGAACTCGCGCGGCGGCGGTGCGCTGATGATGTCGACCTGCCCGGTGAGCAGATAGGCGACGCGCGTCGCATCCTCCGGGATCATCTTCACGACCAGCCGGTCCCAGTGCGGCAGGCCCTTGCGCCAGTAGTTCGGGTTCTTCTTGAAGCTGATATAGTCGTTCGCCTTCCACTCCTCGAAGACGCCGAAGCCGGTACCCACGCCCGCCGGGCCCGACTTGAAATAGTCGTCGCCATGCTCCTTGCGCGAGCCGGCCGGGAATATGCCCATGTACTTGGTGAGGAAATAGAGCCACGGTCCGTAGGGCTCGGAGAGCTCGAACTGAACCTTCAGCGGATCGAGCACCGTGACCTTGGCGATGCGGGTGAAGAGCGAACGCCGCGCCGCCTTGTTGGCCGGGTCGAGCAGGTAGTCGAAGGAGTATTTGACGTCCTCCGCCGTCAGCTTCTTGCCGTTCTGAAAGGTGACGTCGTCGCGAAGCTCGAAGGTGTAGGTCTTCTTGTCGGCCGAGACGGTGGGCAGCGCCTTGGCGAGCTGCGGCTTCAGCGTGCCGTCGACATCATATTCGACGAGGTTCTCGAACACGGTCTGGCCGAGCACCATCGCGTCATGGTTGAGCTGATTGATCGGATCAATCGTGATCGGATTGCTCGGCAGGACCACGGTGAGCGTCTTGCCGTTGTTCGGCTGCGCATGGAGCAGGCTCGCGGGCAGCAACGCGCTCATCGCGCCGGCTGCGCCGGCGGCCAGGAATTGTCTACGGTTCGTGGGCAAAGTCACCATCGCGGTCCCCCTTATGTGGCAAAGCCTCGGCGGCGTCGGACGCACGGCACCGCGCCGAACGGCAGGAGCCTAACACCGGGACGGCGGAGAACTAAAATAAGAACTATTGGCGACTTGATTGAATATCTTTATCGTCTTGTCATGCGCTATACATTCGGCCAGGCCGAAGCCTTCTACTGGGTGTCGCGGCTCGGCGGCTTCCGCGCCGCCGCGGCCCATCTCAACCTGTCGCAGCCGACCGTCAGCCTCAGGATCAAGGAGCTCGAGAAGATCCTCGGCGGCGACCTTTTCGACCGCTCGCAATACCGCCCCGTGCCGACGACGCTCGGCGCTGCCATCTATGCCGATGTCGAGCGCGTGCTCACCCATGCCGAGCAGGTGCAGCGCCACGCCAAGGATGGCTTGCGCGGCCGCAGCCTGCTCAGGATCGGCGCGGCCGATTCCTTCGCGGCGCGCATCCTGCCGGAGCTCCTCGCCGCGCTCGCGGGGCGCCATGCGGAGCTGCAGGTCGACGTCACGGTCGATTTCAGCACGCGGCTGGAGCAGCTCCTGCTCGACCGCTCGATCGACATCGCATTCCTGTCGCAGCCGCGCGCCCATACCGGCATCACCATCGTGCCGCTGTGGCTGATCGACCTCGTCTGGGTGATCGGCAGCAACCTGCCCTTCGACGGCGATGTTGCGACGCCCGAGAACCTCGTCGACCTTCCGATCTTCACCAACTCCTCGCCATCCGGCCTCTTCACGACGATCCAGATGTGGTTCGGCGCGCGGGGCCTGAAGCCGCACCGGCTCAACACCTGCAACCCGCTGACCGTGATCGCCCGCCTCGCCGGGGCCGGCACCGGCGCCGCCATGATCCCGCGCGAGATGATCCGCTATTCCGGCGACGATATCTCGCTGCGCGTGCTGGAGGCCGATCCGCCGATCCCCGCGCACAATCTCTGCGCCATGTGGTGGGAGAACGAATCGGCCGCCGAATGCGCCTATCTCGCCGACCTCGCCCGCGAGATCGCCATCCGCTCGGCCGCCGAAGAAAGGTCACGCCGGAAGCAGGCGGTGGAGCGCCTCTGAGCCTGTGCAGCAAACGAGTCACAGACGGGCCGCGCGCTAGAAGCCTATCGCTTCAATTCCGATGTCTTAATGCACGATGACCGATGGCGCGCGCGCCACACCTTGGCTTCCCAAGCATCTTTATGATTTTGCTTACATTACGATGCTTCCAAACTGCCTCGGATTTGATTGACCCTCGCGGCCCGAGTCCATAAGCACGGTCCGTCCGCGCCGGAATTGGCCCGGCCGCGGCGCGCAACCGGGTTTGGCTTGCCGTGATCGTACCGTTCCTGATCATGCTGCGCGAAGGCATCGAGGCCGCGCTGATCGTCGGCATCGTCGCGGGCTATCTCGCCCGCACCGGGCGGCGCGCGTGGCTTCCGGCGCTGTGGGTCGGGGTTGCGCTTGCCTGCGCCGTCAGCCTTGCGGCGGGGGCCGCGCTCGACATCGTCGCGGGCGAATTGCCGCAGCGCGGGCAGGAGCTGTTCGAGGCGGCCGTCGGGCTGATCGCCGCCGCGATGCTGACCTCCATGGTCTTCTGGATGCGCAAGGCCGCGGGCTCGATCAAGGGCGAGTTGCAGCAGGGCGTCGACGCGGCGTTCGCGGGCCGGCATCGCGGCATCGCGCTGATCGCCCTCGCGTTTCTCGCGGTCGTGCGCGAGGGGCTGGAATCGGTCTTCTTCCTGCTCGCGGTCTTCCAGCAGAGCGGCGGCTGGGGGCCGGCGCTCGCCGCCGCGGCGGGCCTGCTGCTGGCGGCGCTGGCCGGCTATGCGATCTACGCGCTCGGCGTGAAGCTCGACTTGCGCGCCTTCTTCCGCTGGACCGGCATCCTCATCCTGTTCGTCGCAGCCGGGCTCCTCGTCAACGCGATACGCTCGCTGCACGAGGCCGGCTTGTGGAACCACCTTCAGCAGACGGTCTACGATCTCGGCGCGACGCTGCCGGCCGACGGCATGCCCGGCGCGATCCTCTCGGGCCTGTTCGGGTATCAGGAGCGCGCGGCGCTCGGCGAGGTCATCGTCTATTTCGCGTTCCTGATCCCGATGCTGCTCCTGTTCCTCGCAGCCGGCCGGCGCGGCCCGGCGACGATCGCCGCGACGCCCCTTCGCGTCGAGCGCTCGCCGCGGCTGAGGCTCGCCGCAGCCCTCACCCTCCTGGTGGTTTGCGCCGGCGTCGGCGCTTTCGCCTATGCGGCCGGCAGGGGTGGCCGGCCCGCAGCGGGGACGGACGACATCGCGGTCGCGATCACCGAGCGGAGCTGCGAGCCGGCGGTGCTGACGGTGCCGGCCGGGCGGGCGAGCTTCGTCGTGACCAACCGGGGCGCGCGCGTCCTCGAATGGGAGATCCTCGACGGGGTCATGGTGCTGGAGGAGCGCGAGAACATCGCGCCCGGCCAGTCGCGACGGCTGACGACGCAGCTTCGCCCCGGTGAATACGCCATCACCTGCGGTCTGCTCTCGGCGCCGCGGGGCAGGCTGGTCGTGCAGGCGACGGCCGCGGCCCGCCCGGTCCTCACCTTGATGGACATGATCGGGCCGGCAGCCGAATACCGCGCCTTCCTGAGCGAGCGTTCGGCTGCCTTGGCCAGCGCAGTCGATGCCCTCGAGCAGGTGCGGACGCCGGGAGAGGCCGACAAGGCTCGCCGCGACGCCGCCGCGCTGCTGCCGGCGCTGCGCCCCGCGACCGCGGGAGATGGCGAACTCGACACACTGCTCGCCAAGCTGGAAGCCGCCCTGAGTGACGAGGCGACACCCGCCGAGATCCGGCAGACGGCCGAAGCCTTCCGCGCCGCACTCGGCCAGCGCACCATCCTGCCGGACAGGATGCTGGCCGGCGCGATCGTCCTTCTATCGGCGCGGGAGGGCGAGACGGTCTCGCCCGAGGGCATCGCTGCCGCGACCGGCATCGCGCGGCTGCTGCTGCCGCTCGCGGCGCGCGTCGATCCCGCGCTGGCGAGCCGGACGAAGGCCGATCTCGCGGCGCTTTCCGACACAGCCGGTCCGGTCGGGGCCCTAAGTGAAGACCTTGCGGCCATGCGCAAGGCGCTCACCCTGCCCGACGCGGAGCGCGGATCGTGACCCGGCCGGGCAAGGGCTTCTCCCCGTCGCGGCGATCGCTGCTGACCGGCGGCGCGGCGGTCCTCGGTGGCGCCTCGCTGACGCCGGCGGCGGCCGAGCAGCCCGTGCGCAACCCGGCCGCGGCGCCCGAAAGCGACAGCACGGCGCAAAGCCAGCCCTTCCACGGCCTCCATCAATCCGGCATCGTCACGCCGCGACCCGCAACGGGGCTCGTCGCCGCCTTCGACGTCGTGGCGCGCTCGCTCGACGACCTCGAGCGGCTTTTCCGTCTCCTCGACGAGCGCATCGCCTTCCTGATGCGCGGCGGCCCGGCAGCCACGGCCGGTCCGGGCTTCCCGCCGCCCGACAGCGGCATCCTCGGCCCCGTCATCGCGCCCGACAACCTGACCGTCACGGTCGCGCTCGGTGCCTCGCTCTTCGACGAGCGCCTCGGGCTCGGCCCGCTCAAGCCCCGGCGCCTGCAGCGGATGCGGCGCTTTCCGAACGACGCGCTCGACGGCGCGCTCTGCCATGGCGACCTGCTGCTGCAATTCTGCGCCAACACGGCCGACACCAACATCCATGCGCTGCGCGACATCCTGAAGAACGCGCCGGACCTGCTGGTGCTGCGCTGGAAGCAGGAAGGCACCGTGCCGGTGCGCCAGCTCAAGGCCGGCGAGCCGGCCGAGAGCGCCCGCAACCTGCTCGGCTTCCGCGACGGCACCGCCAATCCGGACGCCGCCGACGAGGCCTTGATGGACCGGCTCGTCTGGGTCCGCCCGGGCTCCGACGAGCCCGAATGGACCGTGAACGGCAGCTACCAGGTGGTGCGGATCATCCGCAATTTCGTCGAGCGCTGGGACCGCACGCCGCTCGGCGAGCAGGAGGCGATCATCGGCCGCGAGAAGGCGAGCGGCGCGCCGTTCGGCGGCAAGCGTGAATATGACGAGCCGGTCTATGCCGACGATCCCGAGGGCAGGCGCACCCGGCTCGACGCCCATATCCGCCTCGCCAATCCGCGAAGGCCGGAAACGGCGGAGAACATCATGCTGCGCCGGCCCTTCAACTATTCCAACGGCGTCACCCGCTCCGGCCAGCTCGACATGGGGCTGCTCTTCATCGCGTTCCAGCAGGATCTCGAGCGCGGCTTCATCGCGGTGCAGAAGCGCCTCGATGGCGAGCCGCTGGAGGAATACATCAAGCCGGTCGGCGGCGGCTATTTCTTCGCCCTGCCCGGCGTGCCCGATGCCGGAACCTATCTCGGTGCCGCCTTGATCGCGGCGGCGCGCGGCCTCGCGCCGACCCCGGCTTCGCTATTCCCCTCGCCGCGCAAG
>JBDHTH010000097.1:0-8189 GCA_039808545.1 Phreatobacteraceae bacterium
GTGCAACGGCAAAATGTCGCTATCCTAGGCACGAAGATGCCGATAATTGGGCTTACGAAGCCAATAAACCAGGTTGACAGCCGCCGTTATTGCGGTGACTGTTACGGGAAACATCGCACAATGAAGACGAGAGGGGTACGCGATGAAAGCTCAATCTGCCGGTAGAATTTCGCGCCGCGCGCTGCTGTCGACGGCGGCGGGCGGCCTCGCCTTGGGCGCGCTCGGCGATGTCGGCGCGGCGCGGGCCGCGGCCGATATCAACGTGCTCATGCTCAACGCGGCGCTGAACCAGCCGTTGCGGGGCATCGTCGAGGCGGCGACCGGCGCCAAGGTGGTCGACGGCCCCTTCCTCAACACCACCGACGTGGTGTCGCGCCTCGTGGCGCCGGGCGGCAGCCGCTACGACGTGATGGTCGCGGGCATTGATTTCGCCCGGCCTCCGGTGATGGGCGCGCAGAACGGCGCCGAGCGCGCCGCCGCGCTGGACGAGGCGAAACTCTCCAACATCGCCAATCTCGACCCGTTCTTCGCCAAGGACGTCATCCGCCGCGCCGACCGCGCCTATATCGTCCCGGTGTTCTGGGGCTACGATTCGGTCCTCTACAATCGCGAGGTGCTGAAGGACGAGGATCCCTTCACCCAGTCCTGGGCGCCGCTGTTCGAGGACAAGTTCGCGGGGCGCATCGCCTGGCTCGATGCCGGCCACCAGATGTTCATGGCGGCGGCGCTGCATCTGGGCGAGAAAGACCCGACCAACATGGACAAGGCGAAGGTCGAGGAGGTCACGCGCTTCCTGATCTCGCGCAAGAAGAACATCCGGACGATCTATTCGAGCATCGCCGAGGGCACCAACCTCCTCGCTAATGGCGAGGTCGCCTGCCTCTATGGCCCGGTCCCGATGCGCGCCGACCTGCAGAAGAAGGGCTTCAAGATCACCAACGCCTGGCCGAAGGAGGGCGTGCTCTCGATCGTGCACGCCGCCTTCGTGCCCAAGGACACCAAGAACCTCGACGGCGCGCATGCCTTCATCAATGCGATGCTCGGCGACAAATATCCGCGCGCGCTCACCGAGGCGTGCGGCTTCCTCTCCTGCGCCCGCAGCGCCACGACGGGGCTCTCGGCAGAGGAAAAGACGCGGCTCGGCTACGGCGTGCTCGATGGGACCACCAAGTCCTACCGGCTCGCCTTTCCGCCGAACATCACCGCCCTCATCGAGGGGTGGAACAAGGTCAAGAGCGCCTGAAACGCGCCAACTCCGGTCTCCGCCCCGCGCGGAGACCGCCTCTCTTTTCGTGGCGGAACGATGTGTTGATGGATCCGGTTCGAGTGAAGCCCAGGATGGATGCGCCGCCCGCCGGCGAGGCGTCCGTTTCGATCCGGGGCGTCTCCAAGGCGTTCGGCGGCGCCCGCGTGCTGAACGCAATCGATCTCGACATCCGCTCCGGCGAGTTCTTCTCCCTGCTCGGCCCCTCGGGCTGCGGCAAGACCACGCTGCTGCGCATCATCGGCGGCTTCGAGAGCGCCAGCGACGGCGCCGTGCTGATCAACGGCGCGGATGTCACGGACCTGCCGCCGTACCGGCGCCGCACCAACATGATCTTCCAGCATTTCGCGCTGTTTCCGCATCTGACGGTGGCGCAGAACATCGCCTTCGGGCTCGAGATGAAGCGGCTCGACAAGCGTGTCGTCGCCGAGAAGGTCCAGGCGGCGCTCGATCTCGTCCGCTTGCCCGACTACGGCCCCCGCGATGTCGGCAAGCTGTCGGGCGGGCAGAAGCAGCGCGTCGCGATGGCGCGGGCGCTGATCAACGACCCCGACGTCCTGCTTCTCGACGAGCCGCTCGGCGCCCTCGATCAGCGCCTGCGCGAGCAGATGCAGGAGGAGCTGCGGCGCCTGCAGCGCCAGACCGGCAAGACCTTCATTTTCGTGACGCATGATCAGTCCGAGGCCATCACCATGTCGGACCGCATCGCGGTGATGTCGGGCGGACGGCTCGTGCAGGTCGGCACGCCGCGAGAGGTCTACGAGCAGCCCGCCGAGCGCTTCGTCGCCGAGTTCCTCGGCAGCTCCAACCTGATCCAGGGCACCGTCTCCGCCGTCACGGGCGGCCGGGCCGAGGTCCGGGTGCGGGACGTCGCGATCGAGGGCGTGGCGCGCGCGCCCCTCTCGCCGGGCGATCCGGTGGTGATCGGCGTCCGCTTCGAGCGTGTCCGCCTCTCGGCCGCCGACGCCACCCCGGCGGCGCTGACCGGCGCCGTCACGGGCTGCACCTATGTCGGCGCGACGACGCGCTACGAGCTCGACAGCCCGCAGCTCGGGCGCATCGTGGCCGAGACCCCGAGCGGCGACGGCCCGACCTTCGCGATAGGCGACACCTGCCGCATCCGATGGGCGGCGGGCGATGCCAGCATCCTCGCGGCGTGACCGGGATGGCGATGACCGGCGCGCTCCACTCCCGGCGACGGCTTCGGCTGGCGCTTCTCGTGGCGCCCGCGACGCTCTGGCTGGTGATCTTCGCGATCGTCCCGCTCGGCCTGCTGCTGGTGATGTCGTTCTGGCGGACGACGATCTTCGGCTTCTCCAAGGAGCTGACGCTCGACAACTACCGCACCGCCTTCTCGAGCTGGGTCTACGTCTCGGTCCTCCTCGACGCGATCAAGGTCGCGGCGATCACCACCATATTGACGCTCGTTACGACCTATCCGGTCGCCTATGCGGCGACGCGGCTGCGGGGCAGGGCGCGCTCGCTGTTCCTGCTCGCGCTGTTCGTGCCCTTCTGGACGAGCTATGTCGTGCGCACCTTCGTGTGGCTGCCCATGCTCGGGCGCAGCGGCTTCATCAACTCGCTGCTCATGGGGCTCGGGATCGTCGGCGAGCCGCTGGACGGGCTGCTCTACAGCCAGGCGACCGTGCTGATCGGCCTCGTCTATGTGTATTCGCTGTTCATGATCCTGCCGATCTACATGTCGCTCGACAGGATCGACCCCGCGCTGCTCGAGGCGGCCTCGGATCTCGGCGCGAGGCCGGCGCGGCAGTTCTTCCGCGTCACCTTGCCGCTCAGCAAGCCCGGCATGGTGTCGGGCTGTATCATGGTCTTCCTGCTCGCCGCCGGCGCCTTCGTAACGCCGCAGCTCCTCGGCGGCACGAGCGGCATCATGTTCGGCAACGTGATCGCCTCGCAGTATCTCACGACCAGCGACTGGGCGTTCGGCGCGGCGCTCTCGATCATCCTGATCGTGACGATCTTCCTCTGCATGGCCTTGCTCGGCCGCGGCGTCCGCTTCGAGCAGGTCTTCGTCGCGGGGGGCCACTGATGGACCGGAGAAGCCGACGCTCGCCCGCGCTCCTGGCGCTGTTCTGCTACGCGCTGGCGTTCCTGTGCTTTCTCTATGCGCCGATCGGACTGCTTCTCGCTCTCTCGTTCAACGATTCCGAGACGATCGGACTGCCCTTCAAGGGGCTGACGACGCGCTGGTACGGCGAGGTGCTCGCCTCGTCCGAGTTCCTGCTGTCGCTGGCCAACAGTTTCCTCGTCGGGCTGGCGAGCTCCGTCATCGCGACGGCGCTCGGACTGACCCTCGCGATGGGCTTTCGCAGCGAGTTCGCCCTGAAATCCGTGATCATGAAGGTCGTGCTGCTGCCGATCATCATTCCGGGCATCGTCGGCAGCGTTCTGTTCCTCACCTTCTTCGGCCTGGCGGGCATTCCCTTCGGCCTGTGGACCACCGTTCTGCTGGTCCATGTGACATGGGTGCTGCCCTTCGCCTTCCTGACGCTCTATCCGCGCCTCCACGGCTTCGACCGCAGCATCGAGGAGGCCGCGATGGATCTCGGCGCGACGCCTTTCGTGGTGTTCCGGCGCGTTCTGCTGCCGATCGTGCGGCCGAGCCTGATCGCCACCGTGCTGTTCGGCTTCACGCTGTCCTTCGACGAGTTCATCAGGACGTTCCTGGTGATCGGCGCGAACCGGACGGTGCCGGTCCACCTATGGACGCTGATCTCGGGCCAGATGGCGCCGTTCCTGCCGGCCGTCGGCGTGGTGATCATGGCGGTCTCCATCACGGCCTCGGTGATCGGGCTCGTGCTGGCACCGGCCAAGCAGAGTGAATGACGGGTAAGGGCGGCGGTCGCCGCGGCTAGATCCGGCAAGCGTCGCGGCCTCTCGCTTCGGCGCAGCCATATGCAAGAATGTTATGCGTAACATAAGACTCGAAGCAAGGGGAACGACCAGATGCTGAAGATCGATCGCCGTTCATTCGTCGCCGGATCCGCCGCCGCGCTCGCCGCGCCGGCTCTGTCGGGGCGGGCGCGTGCCGCCACGAAGCGCCTCGGCCTTGCCTGGGACCGGCAATTCGCGCCCTCCGCCATCGTCCCGAAGGCCGTCGCCTTCGCGAAGGAGGCGGGCCTCGATATCGACCTCACGCCGTTCGGCCGCGGTCTCGACGGCATGATCGCGATGCAGAAGGGCGACGTTCAGGCCGCCGACGGCCTCGTGAATTTCTTCCATTTCTGCATCGCGCATGCGCGCGGCGTCGATCTCACGGTCGTCTCGGGTGCCTGCCAGCGGCTGATCTCGATCCTGATCTCGCCGAAGCTGGTCCCGGCCGCCGACCAGGACGAGAAGAACCGTGCCTATACGGGCAAGACGCCCTGGGAGCTGCTGCGCGGCAGGAAGGTCGGGACGGCGCGCGGCTCGCAGCCGGATTTCGCGCTCCAGCTCTACCTGCGGGCCCATGGCATGGATCCGCTGAAGGACATCGAGTTCGTCGACCTGAAGACCAATACCGACCAGGCGCTGGCGCTCCGACAGGGCAGCATCGACGCCGCCATCATCATCGAGCCGGTCGCGACCCGCGCGCGGATGGACGGCTACGCGCTGCTGCTCGACCACCCGTATCGCGAGACCGACTTCACGCGCATCAACAGCCCGCTGATCGTGCGCACGGATTTCTTGAAGGCGAATCCGGAGGCCGTGCAGATCCTCGTCGACGCGCATGTGAAGGCGATCGACTACTACAAGGCCAACCCGAAGATCTGGATCGACGACACCGCGGCCGTCACGCTGATCGACAAGGAGGTGCTCCAGCGCGTGCTGGATCCGCAGGCGCTCGATCTCGATCCGAAGCGCTGGCAGAACATCGAGCTCAACTACGCCATGCCGAAGAGCCAGATCCTGGCGCTCGCCCAATCGGCCTTCGAGAACAAGGTGGTCGAGAAGGACGTCACCAAGATCGTCGAGGCCAAGATCGACTATTCGTTCCTCGCCAAGGCGACCGGCAAGAGCCCGGCCGAGCTCGGGGCCTGACCATGGCCGAGAGCGACCGCGCTGCGCCGGGCACGGTGGCGGAAGGCAGCAATCGCGCCTGGAAGATGCTCGTCTCTTTCCTCGGCGCGTCCCTTCTGCCGCTCTCGATCCTGGCGGTCTGGCAGGCGCTCGCGCTCCTGCTGGAGAACGCGCTCGGGCCGTTCTTCCCGACGCCCTACCAGGTCGCGAACGCGCTTCTCGACTGGGCCTTCGCGATCAACGGCTCGACCGCCACCTTCTCGGGCACGCTGATCTACGCGATCGGCGCGAGTCTGAGGCGCGTGAGCGTCGCCTTCCTCATCGCGGCCTGCTGCGGCATTCCGCTCGGCCTGCTGGTCGGCTGGTCGATGCGCATGCGCCTCATCCTCGACCCGACCGTGCAGCTCTTCAGGCCGGTGCCGGTCACCGCCTGGGTGCCGATCAGCATGCTGTGGTTCGGCATCGGCGACGGCGCCGCGATCTACCTGATCTTCCTCGCGACGTTCTTCCCGATCTACCTGAACACCTTCCACGGCGTCCGCTACATCAATCCCACCGTGATCCGCGCCGGCCAGATGCTGGGCGCGCGAGGCCTCAGGATGATCGTCCATGTCGTGCTGCCGGCGGCACTGCCCGCGATCTTCGCGGGCCTGCGCATCTCGGTCGGCTTCGCCTGGACCGCGGTGGTGGTTTCCGAGCTGGTCGCGGTGAAGAACGGCCTCGGCTACGTGATGTTCGACGCCTACGGGTTCCTGCGCGCCGACATCGTCGTCGCCGCGATGGTCGTGGTCGGCGTGCTCGGCTCGGTGTCGGACCGCCTGCTGATGGCGGCCGAAAACTTCTATCTCGGCAGGTATCGCGGGAGGATCTCGGCATGAGCACGCAACCCGCGCAGGCCGCGCCGAAGCCGTCTTTCGTCCGCTACGATGCCGTCACGAAAAGCTATGGCGCCAAGGGCGGCGCGCTGGCGCTCAGGGCGACCTCCCTCGACATCGCCGAGGGCGAGTTCATCTGCGTGGTCGGGCCGAGCGGCTGCGGCAAGACGACGCTGCTCAACATGCTGGCCGGCTTCGTCAAGCCGACCACGGGCCGGGTCTCGATCGGCGACGTTCCCGTCGCCGAGCCGGGCCCGGATCGCGGCGTGGTCTTCCAGGAGGCCGGCCTGTTTGACTGGCTGACGGCGCGCCGGAACGTGGAGTTCGGCCTCAAGATGTCGGGCGTGCCGCAGAAGGAGCGCCAGCTTCGCGCCGACGAGGTGCTGAAGCTGACCGGCATGCTGCGCTTCGCCGACCGCTACCCTTCGCAGCTTTCGGGCGGCATGAAGCAGCGCATCGGCATCGCGCGGGCGCTGGTGAACGATCCAGCCGTCCTGCTGATGGACGAGCCCTTCGCGGCGCTCGACGCGCAATCGCGCTCGCTGATGCAGGAGGAGCTGCTGAGCGTCTGGCGGCGCACCGGCAAGACGATCCTCTTCGTCACCCATTCGGTCGACGAGGCGATCTATCTCGCCGATCGGGTGGTGGTGATGTCGGCCAATCCGGGGCGCATCAAGGCCGATATCAGGATCGAGATCGAGCGGCCGCGCGACGAGATGAGCCTCGAGTTCAATAGGCTGAAGCGGGAGCTGAAGGAGATGGTGATGTTCGAGGCCCGCCAGCAGGAATTGGAGGCCTGAGCCGGGCCGCCGCCGCCTCCTCGCCCACTTGTGCCGCCGAAACCGCGCAGTCTATGCTTTCGGCCGATCCCCTCTAAGCTGACGATGAAGTTGCCGAAATCAAGCAGAACTCCGGCCGCAACGAAGCAAGGGAAGACGCCGGACGGGGAACGGCAACCCACGGCCAATATGGCCAGGATCGCAGATCTCGCGGGCGTGTCGAAGATGACCGTCTCGCGCGCCCTTTCGGGCAGCAAGCTCGTCGCGCCCGCCACCCGCGACGCGATCCGCGCCATTGCGGAGCAGTTCGGCTACGTGCCGGACGCCACCGGCACCTTCCTGTCGTCGGGCCGCTCCGGCATGGTGGCGGCGCTCGTCCCGACCGTCGGCAGCTCCAACTTTCCCAACGTCCTGGAAGGGCTCTCGCGCTCGCTGCGCGGCTCCGGCATCGAGTTGATGATCGGCCGGACGAATTTCGATCCCGACGAGGAGGAGCGCATCGTCGAGGCGATGCTCCGGCGCCGCCCGGAAGGCATCATGCTGACGGGCGACACCCATACCGAGCGGACCGTGCGCCTGCTGCGCGCCGTGCAGATCCCGGTCGTGGAGACCTGGGACATTCCGGACAATCCGATCGGCCATATCGTCGGCCTCTCGGACGAGCGGGCCGCCAAGGTCATGGTCCGCCATCTCTACGAGCAGGGCTATCGCCGGATCGGCTTCGTCACCAGCGCCCAGGCCAAGGTGTACGGGCGCGGCCTGAAGCGGCAGAAGGGCTATGAGAGCGCCCTGCAGGAGCTCGGCATCGCCGAGCGCCGGACCATCGAATTCGGCAGCGCGCCGATGACCATGGAGGACGGCGCCGAGGCGCTGACCATCATGCGCCGGATGTGGCCCGACACCGACGCGATCTTCTTCGCCTCGGACGCCGCGGCCTTCGGCGCGCTGATGGAATGCCATCGCGCCGGCATCGCGGTGCCGGACGCGATGGCGATTGCCGGCTTCGGCAATTTCGACGTCTCGCGCATGTCCCATCCGCGGCTGACGACGATCGACGTCGATGCCTACAATGTCGGCTTCGCGGCCGGCACCGTGATTCAGCAGGCGCTCGCCGACGAGAAGGCCGGCCTCGCGCCGAAGCGGCAGGTGATCGTCATGCAGGCCAAGCTGCTCGCCCGGCAAACGACGTAAGGCGCCCGCCGTGCGAGCCTAGGCCGGCGTCAGCCGGCCAGCACGCTCGGCGCGCCGCTC
>JBDHTH010000098.1:0-8129 GCA_039808545.1 Phreatobacteraceae bacterium
AGCGGCATCTTGTGCAGCGTCATGCCGGGGGCGCGCATGTTGAAGATGGTGGTGATGAAGTTGATCGCGCCGAGGATCGAGGAGGCGCCCGCGATATGCAGCGACAGGATCGCGAAATCCATCGCCGGGCCGGGCTGGCCGGAGGTGGAGAGCGGGGGATAGATCGTCCAGCCGCCGCCGACGCCGTTGGAACCCGGCGGGCCTTCCACGAACATCGAGATGACGAGCAGCGTCAGCGCGGGCGGCAGCAGCCAGAACGAGATGTTGTTCATGCGCGGGAACGCCATGTCGGGCGCGCCGATCATGATCGGCACGAACCAGTTGGCGAAGCCGCCGATCAGCGCCGGCATGACCATGAAGAAGATCATGATCAGGCCGTGGGCCGTCGTGAAGGCGTTGAAGGTATGGGCGTTCGCGAAGATCTGGATGCCCGGATGCTGCAGCTCCATGCGGATCGCGACCGAGAGGCCGCCGCCGACGATGCCGGAGATCACCGCGAAGATCAGGTAGAGCGTACCGATATCCTTGTGGTTCGTCGAATAGACGTAGCGGCGCCAGCCGGTCGGATGGGCATGCGCGTGGTCGTCGTGATGATCGTGATGCTCGACGCGGGCGGTTGCGGACGTAGCCATGGAACTTACCTCGAAACGGCGATCGCCGGATCGGTCGCAGCGGCGACCGAGGTGGGCGCCCGGACGGGCGCGGCGGCATACTTCTTCTTGGCCTCTTCAAGCCATTTGGCGTAGTCGGCCTCGCTGACGACGCGGAAGGCGAGCGGCATGAAGGCGTGGTCCTTGCCGCAGAGCTCCGAGCACTGGCCGTAATAGATGCCCTCGCGCGTCGCGCGGAACCAGGTTTCGTTGAGGCGGCCCGGAACGGCGTCGATCTTCACCCCGAAAGACGGCAGCGCGAAGGCGTGGATGACGTCGGCGGCCGTGACCTGCACGACGACCGTCTTGTTGACCGGCACCACGACCTCGTTGTCGACCGCGAGGAGGCGCGGCTGGCCGGGCTTCAGATCCTTCTCCTGGACCATGATCGCGTCGAACGAGAACTTGCCGTCGTCCGGATACTCGAAGGTCCAGTACCATTGCTTGCCGGTCGCCTTCACGACGACGTCGGCCTTCGGGATCACCTGCTGGGCGTAGAGCAGGCGGAACGAGGGGATCGCGATGATGACCAGGATCAGCACCGGCAGGACCGTCCACAGGACCTCGATCAGCGTGTTGTGGCTGGTCTTGGAGGGGACCGGGTTGGCCTTGTCGTTGAACTTGAAGATGCAGACCAGCAGCAGCGCCAGCACGAACAGCGTGACCAGCGTGATGATCACCATCAGCATGAAGTCGAAGCTGCGGATCGATTCCATGATCGGCGAGGCGGGCGATTGCAGGTCCATCTGCCAGGGCAGCGGATGGCCGTAGTCGGCTCGGGCGGGCGCGGGGGCGCCGATCATTGCCAGTACCGCGACGCACAGCCCTGCCGCGAACTGCCGAAAATAGGTCGTCAATTCACTCTCCCGTAGCCCCGGCCCGCGAAAGGCCGCCATTTCCGCTCGAATTTGCCCGATCCGCAGCCCTTCCCGGCCCGCTCGAACGCTCGCGTATTGCGAGCGTGTTCGGAACGATTCAAGACTGCGGCCGGATCCCACAAACCACAATTCCGCCAAGCCCGCAATCCGCCAGGGCACATTGCAGCGACACGTCCGCGTCACGGCCGCGCGGCGGCTGCGGACCGCGAAGACGGGCTCTGCCGTATTTCCGCCGCGCCCGTCCGACATGTCGTCTTGCGTCGGCGCGCCGCGCCGGCCGGCGCTTCGCCTTCCGGCGTCCTTGCTTTGCGGTTTCGCCTCGCGCGCGGACAGGCTAGAAGCGGCACATGATTCCCGAACTCGCAGGAGATGGGCGAGCGATGCTCTGCCGGACGTCCAACACCAAATTCCGCCCCGCCCGCGCCATCCTGGCGGCCGCCGCGCTCTGCGCCGGCCTCCTCGCGGCCGCCTCGCCGGCCTCGGCGCAAGGGGTTATCCGCTCGACCTTCGGCGACTGGCAGCTGCGCTGCGACACGCCGCCGGGCGCCCAGCAGGAGCAATGCGCGCTCCTGCAGAGCGTCACGGCCGAGGATCGCCCGAATATCGGCATCACGGTCATCGTGCTCCGGACCGCCGACCGGCAGACCCGGCTCTTGCGCGTCCTCGCGCCGCTCGGCGTGCTGATCCCGTCGGGGCTCGGGCTGAAGATCGACAATGCCGATGTCGGCCGCACCGGCTTCGTGCGCTGCCTGCCGAACGGCTGCGTCGCCGAGGTCGCGCTGGAGGAGGAGCTGTCGCAGAAGCTGCGCAAGGCCAAGAGCGCGACCTTCATCATCTTCCAGACGCCCGAGGAGGGCATCGGCATCCCGGTGTCGATGAACGGGCTCGGCGACGGTCTCGACAAGATGCCGTGAGGCGGCGGGGCGGCTCTCGCGGCCCCTGCCGGTCGTCTCAGCCCGGCCGCTTGGCGTTCTTGCGCACGCAGTCCGCGAGCTTGTTCACGGCGGCGTCGAGGGCGCCGAGCGTGAAGGTCTGCGAAGCCGAGCCGATCGCCAGCTTCAAGGTCCTGGCCTGACGGATCTCCTTGAACCAGGCCGATTCGGGCTCGGTCGCGACGAACATCAGCTTCGGATTGATCACCGAGAAGCGCTGCGTGACCTCCGGCTTCAGGTCGGGCGTCAGCTTCAGCTCGATCGTGTTGCCGGCCTTCAGCGCCAGCTTGTCGTTGCCGAAGGCGAGGCGGAGATTGGCGGGATCGCGCATCGTGATGAGCATGGTCCAGCCATTGGCCGGCGGCGCCGAGACCACGCAATGCGTGAAGCCGATGCCGTCATAGCTCGCGAAGCCCTGCCAGTTGCCCTCCTTGAAGGCGTCGCGGCGCTGGATCTGGGCCCCGGCCGGCGCGGCGGCGGCCGCGAAGGCGGCGATGAGGGCGACGAAGAGAGCGCGTCTGAGCATGGTTCCTCCGGCAGCGGCGAGACGCCACAATGTCGCGCCGGCCGATGTCCCGCAAGAGCCGGCGAACGCTAAGAGTTGCAGCCCCGTCCGGGCTGCGTTTTGATCGAACCGGTCGAAACCAGCGCGATTCACCGTTTCCAGGAAAGCCGAGACCCGCCGCATGGCCGCACCGCATGGCGATACCAGCATCCTGCAACCCGCGCTGGTGCTGATCGGCGCCGCGGTCGTGGCGGTGCCGATCTTCCGCCGCTTCGGCCTGTCGGCGATCGTCGGCTATCTCGTCGCCGGGGTGGTGATCGGCCCGCATGCGCTGAAGCTGTTCGGCGATCCGGGCGCGATCCTCAGCCTGGCAGAGCTCGGCGTGGTGCTGCTGCTGTTCCTGATCGGGCTGGAGCTGAAATTCTCGCGCCTCGTCGACATGCGGCGCGATATTTTCGGCCTCGGCGTCGCGCAGATGCTGATCACCGGCCTGATCGTCGCGGTGCCGGCCTATTTCCTGGTCGGCGCCCCCGGAGCGACCATCGCGGGGCTCGCGATGGCGCTGTCGGCGACCTCGATCGCGCTGCAGCTCCTGGAGGAGCGCGGCACCCTGACGGCGCCGCATGGGCGGCGCGCCTTCAGCATCCTCCTGTTCCAGGACATGGCGATCGTGCCGCTCCTGGCGCTGGTCCCCCTGCTCTCCCCCTATGGCGGCAATCCCGCGACCTTCGCGGAATCGGCGACGAAGGTCGCCGTGATGGGCGGCGCGGTGGCCGGCATCATCCTTGCGGGCCGCTACCTGCTCAATCCGCTCTTCACGCTGGTCGCCACCACGGGCGCGCGCGAGATCATGACCGCGACCGCGCTGCTGGTGGTGTTCGGCGCCGCCTTCGTGATGCAGAAGGCCGGGCTGTCGATGGCGCTCGGCGCCTTCCTCGCCGGGCTTATGCTGGCGGAATCGCATTTCCGCCACCAGCTCGAGGCCGATATCGAGCCGTTCCGCGGCCTGCTGCTCGGCCTGTTCTTCATCGCCGTCGGCATGTCGATCGACCTCACGGTGGTGAAGGCTCATTGGGTGTTGATCGTCGCGGCGGCGGCCGGGCTGATCCTGGCGAAGGCGCTCGTCGTCTTCGCGATCCTGCGCGTCTCCTGCTCGGGCACCGACGATGCGGCGCGCGCCGCGCTGGTGCTGACGCCGGCCGGCGAATTCTCCTTCGTGCTCTTCCCGCTGGCGCAGCAGGAGGGGCTGATCCCGGCCGGCGCGGCGGCGCAGCTCGCCGCGGTCGCGGCGCTGTCGATGGCGCTGGCGCCGCCGCTCGCCCTCCTCGGCGAGCGCTATCTGGCGCGGCGGCGGGCGCTTATCCCGGACAATGGCGGCTACGAGGAGAATTTCGACGACGTGCACGGCAACGTGCTGGTGCTCGGCATGGGCCGCTTCGGGCAGATGGTGTCGCAGATGCTGCTGGCGCGCGGCGTCGACGTGACGATCATCGACCATGACGTGGAGTACATCCGCCGCGCCGCCGATTTCGGCTTCAAGATCTTCTTCGGCGACGTGACGCGGCTCGACGTGCTCCAGGCGGCCGGCGCCGCGCATGCCCGGCTGATCGCGGTCTGCGTCGACAGGCCCGAGGACACGACCCATATCGTCGAGATGATCAAGGCGAGCTTTCCGGACGTGAAGATCTTCGCGCGCGCCTATGATCGCGTCCATGCGCTGGAGCTCCTCGACCACGAGGTCGACTACCAGATCCGCGAGACGATGGGCTCGGCCTTCGCGTTCGGGCGTGCCACGCTCGAGGAGCTGGGCGTCTCGGCCGAGGAGGCCGAGGCGATCGAGGAGGACGTGCGGCGCCGCGACGAGCAGCGGCTGGAGCTGCAGCGCACCGAGGGGATCACGGCGGGCCGCGAATTGCTGCATGTCGTGCCGACCCCGCTGACCGAGCCCAAGCGCAAGGCCAAGCCCCTCAACCCGGTGGCGGCCGACGTGCTGACCAGCGAAACCGAGTTCTCCTCTTGAGCGATCCGCGGCCGAACGAAGCGAGCACCGGCGAGGCGTCGCCCGCCGGCCAACCGCCGAAGCCGGCCGAGCCGCGCTTCAAGGCGGTCTTCACCGAAGGCTCGACGATGCGGCACGTCGTCACGATGACGGCGACCGGCTCGATCGGGCTGATCGCGATCTTCGTCGTCGACCTGCTCAACCTCTTCTACATCTCGCTGCTCGGGCAGCAGGAGCTGGCGGCGGCGATCGGCTATGCCGGGACGCTGCTGTTCTTCGTCACCTCGATCGGCATCGGGCTTTCGATCGCCGCCACGGCGCTGGTGTCGCGGGCCCTCGGGGCGGGGCGGCGCGCGCATGCAAGGCGCATCGCGACCGTCGGGCTGATCCTCTCGGCGGTCTCGACCGGCATCATCGGCATCGGCCTGTTGCCGGCGCTCGGCAAGGCGATCTCGGCGATCGGCGCGACAGGGGCGGCGCATGAGCTCGCCTGTCGGTTCCTGATGATCGTCATGCCGTCGAGCTTCCTGCTCGGCATCGGCATGACGGCCTCCGGCATCCTGCGCGCCGTCGGCGATGCCCGCCGCGCCATGTGGGTGACGCTCGGCGGCGGCATCATCACGGCGCTGCTCGATCCACTGCTGATCTTCGGCCTCGGACTCGGGCTCGACGGCGCGGCGCTGACGATGATCGCCAGCCGCACGACGCTGGCGCTGGTCGGGCTGAACGGCGTCGTGCGCATCCATAATCTCGCGGCCCCGCCCAGCCTCGCCGATCTCCGCAGCGAGACCGGGCCGCTCGCGGCAATCGCACTGCCCGCGATCCTCACCAATCTCGCGACGCCGGTCGCCAACGCCTTCGTGACGGCTGGCATCGCGCGCTTCGGCGATGCCGCCGTGGCGGCCTGGGCGGTGGCGGGGCGGCTCCTGCCGGTGGTGTTCGGCGCGGTCTTCGCCCTGTCGGGCTCCGTCGGCCCGATCCTCGGGCAGAATCTCGGCGCTGGGCTGCATGCGCGGGTGCGGCGGGCGCTGACCGACAGCCTGACGCTGACGGTCGTCTACTGCCTCGGCGCCTGGCTGGTGCTGGCGCTCCTGGCGCAGCCGATCGCCCATGTGTTCGGCCTGACGGACCAGGCGGCGGAGCTGCTGATCTTCTTCTGCCGCTGGGTGGCCGGCACATTCCTGTTCACCGGCACCTTGTTCGTCGCCAACGCGGCCTTCAACAATCTCGGCTTCGCGACCTATTCGATGCTGTTCAACTGGGGCCGCGCGACGCTCGGCACCATTCCGTTCGTCACTTTCGGCGCCGCGCATTTCGGCGCCGAGGGCGTGATGGCGGGCCAGGGGCTCGGCAGCGTCGCGTTCGGGATCCTCGCGGTGTTCGTCGCCTACCGGGCGGTGGGGCGGATCGCCGCGAAAGCGCTGCCAGCCGGCTGATTGCGGAGAGCGAAGCGCTCACCTACCTTTGATCCAGCCCCGAGCCGGGGACACCCGATCCGGGAAGGAGATCTCATGATCAACCTCTTTGACATTATCGCCCAGTCGCAGCAGGGCGCGGGGCTGCAGACCCTCGCCCAGCAATACGGGCTGACGATGGAGCAGACGCGCCGGGCGACCGAAGCCCTGCTGCCGGCCTTCTCGGTCGGGCTCAACCGCGCCACCCAGTCGCCCGACGCCTTCCAGGGCTTCATGCAGCAGATGGCGAATTTCGGCGTCAATCCGGGCTATTTCGACCAGCCGCAATCCGCCTTCACGCCGCAGGGCATGATGAACGGCAACGCGCTGCTCGAGATGATGTTCGGCAACAAGGACGTCAGCCGCGCCGTGACGCAGCAGGCCGCGCTCACGACCGGCATCGGCGAGAGCATCCTGAAGGCGATGCTGCCGACCATCGCCTCGATGGTGCTCGGCGGCCTCTTCAAGGGGTTCGGCCAGGCGCCGGCGCCGCAGCCGCAACCCCAGGCCGGCCCCGGCGGCGACATCTTCGGCGAGATCATCCGCAACATGACGGGCCAGGGCACGCCCCCTCAGCCGACGCCGCAGCCGCAGGCCTCCCCCGGCGGGGACATCTTCGGCGAGATCATCCGCAACATGACCGGCCAGGGCGCACCGCCGCAGTCCGCGCCCGGCCAGCCGCAATCGCCGCAGATCCCCGGCATGCCGGATCTCGGGCCGTGGGGGTCGATCCTCGGCTCGATCCTCGGCGGCATGACGGGCGCCCCGCAGGCGCCCGGCCGGCCGAGCCCGGAGGAGGATTACGACGAGCGTCCGCGCCGCGCCGATCCGCGTTACGATCCCCGGCAGGCGCAGGACCCGTACGGGCACGAGGAGGAGCCGGAAGGCGAGTACGAGGACGACCCGCGCCGGCCCGATCCTCGCCAGGCCGAGCCGCAGGACACGCGGCCGCGCGACATCGGCGACATCTTCGGCCAGATCTTCGGCACGGGCCGCCAGATCCAGGACAACCAGCTCCAGGACCTCAACGACATCTTCGACAAATTCACCAAGGGCCAGCGCTGAGCGAAGCGACTCGGCGCACGAAAAAGCCCGCCCCAACGCGTGGGGCGGGCGAGAGACCGGGACGAGGGTCAGGGGTCGAAACGCGCCCCGGAATTCCTGGAGCCTGCTCCCTTCAAACGGAATCGTTTGAAGGGTCAAAGCAAACTCCATCTTCTTGGAATCGATCACTGTCCTACCTTTTGATCGAACCGATCAAAAGGTAGCGCGATCTAGGGCTCGCTCAGCAGGGCTGGGCCGAGGCCTTGCCCCGCCAGCGCGCCGGCCCGGCATCGGCGATCGAGGGCGCCTCGACGTGGCGGAGCCCGCGATGCGGCACATGGCGCTCCTGCCGGCGCAGGCTCAGAAGCGATACGGGATCGTGTCCGGGACCGACCGCCGTGGCGTCTCGAAGATCGCTCCGCGTCAGGCCGATATCGGCGAGCATGTGAGCGTCGAGCTCGGAAAGCTGCACCATGGTGCGGCGATTGCGATAAAAAGCGATGACTTTGGCGATCCCGGTCCCGATCGCGGCCACGATGCGCACCAGCGGCTTCAGCGCGGCCCGGGCGGAAATAGCGTGCGACAGAACGGTCATGGCGGTCTCCATAGTCTCCGAATGTTTCGCCCAACCCTCCTGATGGGCGCGGCGCCCGGTTGGGCGATGGGG
>JBDHTH010000099.1:0-8083 GCA_039808545.1 Phreatobacteraceae bacterium
GCGTTCTATGAGGCGGTCGGCGCGACCAAGAACCCGCAATTCAGCGACGACACCGCCGCCTGCATGGTGATCTCGGACACCATCCACGTGATGGTCCTGACCCATGACAAGTACAAGCAGTTCACCTCCAAGCCGATCGCCGACGCCCATAAGGGCTCGCAGGTGCTGCTGTGCCTGTCCGAGACGAGCCGCGAGGCGGTCGACGAGACGGTCGAGAAGGCCGGGCGCGGCGGCGGCAAGGTCGACCCCGGCCCGACGCAGGATTACGGCTTCATGTATGGCCGCTCCTTCGAGGATCCGGACGGGCATCACTGGGAGGTCATGTGGATGGATGTCGAGGCGGCCAAGCAGGCGATGCAGGCGGCCTGACGCATCACCGGGCCGGCGGGCGTTCCCCCGGCCGGCCCGCGCAAATCCAAGAGGAGCCTTTCGATGTCGAAGATCGTTCCCTGCATCTGGTTCAACGGCACCGCCGAGGCGGCGGCGCGCTTCTATGTCGAGACCTTCAAGGCGCTCGGGCGCGAGGCCTCGCTTTTGTCGGTCACGCATTACGGGCCGAACATGCCGCTTCCCGAGGGCGAGGTGATGACCGCCAGCTTCTCGCTCGACGGGCAGGAATACATGGCGCTGAATGGCGGCCCGGCCTTCCCGCTTTCGCCCGCTATCTCGCTGATGGTCCATTGCAAGGACCAGGCGGAAATCGACCGCGTCTGGGACGCGCTGATGGCGGGCGGCGGCAAGCCGGTCGAATGCGGCTGGCTCACCGACAAATTCGGCCTCTCCTGGCAGGTCGTTCCGGCTGAATTGTCGACGCTGATGGCGAATGCCAGCCAAGCCCAGCTCAACGCGGTTCTGCGCGCCGTCGTCTCGACCGTGAAGCTCGACCTCGCGGCGATCCGCAGGGCCTATGCAGAGGCCGAGAAAGCGGCGTGAAGCCATGAGAGGAGCGACATCATGACGAGCGGCCCGGCGCCGGCGGACGGCGCGGCATCCCCCTCGCAGCTGATCGATGCGCGCATCGCCGAGCTCGGCGACTGGCGCGGCGCGATGCTCGCCCGGCTCCGGGCGATCATCCGGCAGGCCGATCCGGAAGCGGTCGAGGAATGGAAATGGCGCGGCGTCCCGGTCTGGTCGCATGCCGGCATCATCTGCACGGGCGAGACCTATAAAAGCGTCGTCAAGCTGACCTTCGCCAAGGGCGCCGCGCTCGACGACCCTGCCGGGCTCTTCAATGCAAGTCTGGACGGCAACACCAGGCGCGCCATCGATTTCCGCGAGGGCGACCGGATTGACGAGAAGGCGCTGACCGCGCTCATCCGCGCCGCCGCGGCGCTGAACATGGCGAAGGCCAAGCGGTAGGGCCAGCTTGCATCGTCATGGCCCGGCAATCCGGGCCATGATGCTCAGAACGCCCTCACCCATGCGCCTTCGCCCAAGCCACCACCTCGTCGTGGCGCGCGAACCAGACATCGCCCTTGGCCTTGGCGTGGCGGATGATCTCCTCGAGGATCCAGATGCGCGAGCGGTAGCCGGTGACATGCGGGTGCATGGTGAGCTGGAACAGGCCGCCCTCCTCCCAGGCGGCGTCGAGCTCACGGCGGAAGATGTCGAAGACATCGGTCGGCGGCGTATAGGGGCGCAGCGAGGAGAAGCGGTGCATCATGAAATACACCGCGTCGTCTCGCACCCATTCGACCGGCAGCTCGGTGACACCGCTCGGCTCGCCGTCGAGCAGAAGCTCGTAGCAGTCCTCGTCCGCCATCAGGGAGGAATCGTAGAGGAGCCCCATCTCCTTCTCGATCCGCAGCGTGTTCGGCGAGAAATCCCATGAGGGCGTCCTGAGGCCCACCGGGCGCACGCCCGTGACCTTCTCCAGCGTGTCGGCGGAGCGTAGCATCAGGTCGCGCTCGGCCTCGTAAGGCAGCACCGAGTTCAGCTCGTGGATCCAGCCATGGACGCCGACTTCGTGGCCCTCCGCGACGGTGCGGCGCTGCTCGTCCGGATAAAGGAGCGCGACGACGGCCGGCACGTAGAAGCTCGCCTTCACGTCCTCGCGCGCCAGGAGCGAGAGGATGCGCGGCATGCAGACGCGGTTGCCGTACTGGCCCCAGGCCATGCGGCCGATCGACTTGCCGCCGTCGCGCAGCTCGTTCGTCTCATGGTCGACGTCGAAGGAGAGCGCCACGGCGCAGCGCGCGCCGTCCTTCCAGGCCTTCGGCCGGTAGGTCCGGCCGGCCCGGACCTGGTTTACCAGCTTGCGCCAATGCGCCTCCGGCCATTGCCAGGGCTGCATCTCGCCTTCCGTGCTCATTCTCGTCTCCGCATCTTTCCGTCTTGGCCTGGGATCGCTCAGCCAAGCTTATCATAGGCGGTCTCGCGCAGCCGCCAGATCACCACCGAGGAGATCAGCGCCGCGAACATGACGTAGTAGACCGGCGCGATCGGCGAGCCGGTCGTCTCGATCAGCCAGGTCGCGATGAAGGGCGCGAAGCCGCCGAAGATCGTGACGGCCAGCGCATAGCCGGTCGACATCCAGAGCGAGCGCGTGCGCGTCGGAAAGATCTCGGCGATCGCGGCCGGTCCCGGCCCGGAGAACAGTGCGATCAGCACGCCGATCAGGAGCTGCGCCAGGATCACCATCGGCAGGCCGAGCCCGGCCAGCATCAGCGCGAAGAGCGGATAGGAGAGCACCAGCAGGCCGATGCAGCTCGCGAGCAGCAGGGGCTTCCTGCCGAGCTTGTCGCTCCACAGCCCGGCGACCGGGATCATCACCATCAGCAGGAACAGCCCGATCGTGTTCGACCACAGCGATTCCGCCCGCGACAGGCCGACATGGCGCTGCAGGAAGGTCGGCATGTAGCTGAGCAGGATGTAGAAGGAGGTCGTCCACAACACCGTGAAGCCGAAGGCGCGCGCCGCGAGCGCGATCGGCGAGGTCGGATCGACCGGCGCGTAAGGGTCGGCCTGGGCAGCGCGGTAGGCCGGCGTCTCGTCGATGGTGCGACGCATATACATGCCGACCGGGCCGAGCAGGCCGCCGAGCAGGAAAGGGATGCGCCAGCCCCAGGATTCGAGCTGCGCCGGCGTCAGCACCGTGCTGAACAGCGCCGCGACGCCGGAGCCGAGCAGCAGCCCGGCCACGACGCTCATCTGCTGGAAGGCGCCGTAATAGCCGCGCCGGTCCTCGGGCGCCCATTCGACGATATAGGCGGTGGAGCCGCCCCACTCGCCACCCGCCGAGAAGCCCTGCATCAGGCGCCCGATCACCACGATAATCGGAGCCAGGATTCCGATCTGTGCATAGGTCGGCGTCAGGCCGATCAGCACGGTGCCGGCCGCCATCAGCATGATGGTCAGGATCAGCGCGGCCTTGCGGCCATAAGCGTCGCCCATCCAGCCGATGACGATGCCGCCAAGCGGGCGCGCGAGGAACCCGATTCCGAAGATCGCGAAGGTGGCGAGCAGCGCCGCGGCATCGTCGCCCTTGGGAAAGAAGTTGACGGCGATCACCGTGGCGAGAAAGCCGTAGACCGCGAAATCATACCATTCCAGGACATTGCCGATCACGGCCGCCGCCACGGCGCGCTTGCCCTGCGTGTCCTGCGGCGCGGTTGTCTCTCCGTATCGGTCCATGGCGTGCTCCCAAGGACGTTCCGGCGACCGCTTGATCCGGCGCAGCCGCTTCCCACGCGGAGGATGGGCGGCAGCACAAAAAAAAAGCAAGGCCCGATGGCCTTGCTCCGAAACCTCTCCGGATTTGATCGGCGCCTCGCGAGGGGCGCCCCGATTAAAGGTCTCGACTTCCCTCCCCAGACTTGGGCGCGGTTGGTGCACGATTAGCGCGCGCCGGCCCCTTCGAACCGGCGGCAACCTAGCGAAAGGAATGATCTTTGTCACCTCTTATTTCGGCCTATAGTTGCGCGGACGCCCATAAAGTTTTCACATCGCCGGCCGGTGCTTCGGGGAAGGCACGAAATGGATAGAAAAGTGACAGCCAACACCTCGGATTCGGTCGCGATGATCGAAAGGCTGGTGGGGTTCGATACCGTCAGTTCGCGGTCGAATTTACCCCTGATTTCTTTCGCCGAGGCCTATCTGCGCGATCTCGGCGTCCCAACCTCGCTTACCTATGATTGCAATCACGGGAAGGCTAATCTCTCGGCGAGCATCGGACCGGTCGACAGGCCGGGAATCGTTCTGTCGGGTCATTCGGATGTCGTGCCGGCCGAGGGGCAGGCCTGGAGCGGCGATCCGTTCACGCTGCGCCGGCAGGGCGAGAGGCTGATCGGGCGCGGCACGAGCGACATGAAGAGCTTCGTCGCGATCATGCTCGCCAAGGTGCCGGCGATGCTCGCCCGGCCCCTCGCCGCCCCGATCCATCTCGCGATCTCTTATGACGAGGAGGTCGGCTGCCTCGGCGCGCCGATGCTGATCGACGACCTCCTGACGCGCGTCGCGCGCCCCGAGGGCGCGATCATCGGCGAGCCGTCCGGCATGGAGGTCATCCGCGGCCATAAGGGCAAGATCGTCTGCCACGTGACCGTGACCGGGCTCGACGCGCATAGCGGCGTGCCGCATCTCGGCGTCAACGCCGTGGAGGCGGCGGGCGAGATCATCGCGTTCCTGAACCGCCTGCAGGCCCGGCTGAAGGGCGAGGCGCCGGCCGGCAGTGCGTTCGAACCGCCCTATACGAGCCTGCAATGCTGCATGGTGGCGGGCGGCACGGCCGTGAATCTCGTGCCGGCGCGCTGCGACCTCGATTTCGACATCCGCTTCCTGCCGGGGGTCGATCCCGCCGCGCTGGTCGCGGAAGCGCGCGCCTACGCCGAGACGGTGCTGCTGCCCGCGATGCGGCGGCACCATCCAGCGGCCGACATCGTCTTCACGCCTCTGCCGGGCTGCTTTCCGCTGCTGGTCGAGGAAGCTTCGCCGATCGTCCGCCTCGCGCAGGACCTTTCGGGCGCCAAGGGCGCGCATCTCGTCGGCTTCGGCACGGAGGCGGGCGACTTCCAGCGCGCCGGCATCGCGGCGGCGGTCTGCGGGCCGGGCATGATCGACCAGGCGCACCAGCCGGACGAATGGATCGGCCTCGACCAGGTGGCGCGCTGCGAGCAGTTCATCGACCGCCTGATCGCCCGGCAGGCCGCGTGAGGATCAATAGGCTTTCGGCAGGAACGGGATATCGTCGAGGCCGAAGGGTTTATAGGTGAGGAGCGCCATCAGCGCGGCGGTCAGCAGGATCGAGATGAGGGTGGTGGCGATCGCCTTCTTGATCAGCAGCGGGCGCTGCGGGGCACCGGGATCGGTGCCGGGCGTTATTTCGCGCGCCTCGGCCTGGCTCCGGACGCCGAAGGGCAGGATCGCGAAGATCACGGTCCACCAGATCAGGAAATAGATCGCGAGGATCGTTCCCCAGCCCCAGCCCGCCATCACGCCTGCTCCAGTTCCACGAGCGTGCCGAGGAAGTCCTTGGGATGCAGGAACAGCACCGGCTTTCCGTGTGCGCCGATCTTCGGCTCGCCGTCGCCGAGCACCCGCGCGCCGTCCGCCTTCAGCCGGTCGCGGGCCGCGATGATGTCCTCGACCTCGTAGCAGACATGGTGCACGCCGCCATCCGGGTTGCGCTCGAGGAACTTGGCGATCGGCGAGTTGGCGCCGAGCGGCTCCAGGAACTCGATCTTGGTGTTGGGCAGCGTTACGAACACGGTCGTCACCCCGTGATCGGGCTGCTCGACCTTGGCCGAGACCTCCGCGCCGAGCGTATCGCGATAGAGCGCCGAAGCGCGGTCCGCATCCTTCACCGCGATGGCGACGTGATTGAGGCGCCCGATCATTGCCTGTCTCCCTGGAGCCTTTCCGGTTTCACGCGTTTTCTTCATGCGAACCGGCATCCACTTCGCTCGAAAACGCTATAAATGCCGCGCTCAACGGCAGTTGTCCCGGCAGCGGACATCGGCCACGACCGGCTCCTCGCCCTCGGTCACGACCTCGATGACCGCCCGTCCCTTACGCCAGGTATAGACGCATTGCGCAAGGCCGGTTCCGGCGCAGGCATAGGCTTCCGGAAAGCAGCGCGGGTCCGCCTTGTCGCAGGCCTGCGCGTCGGCAAGGGCGACAGGCGCGTATCCGAGCTTGCGGAGCGCATCGCGTGCCTTGCCATAGGGCGTGTCGGGCGCGAGCTTCGGCAAAGTCTGGGCCGCCGCCGCGGTCGCCAAGACCATGGCGGTCATGAGCGCCGCCGCGCAAACGGCCGGCCGCAGGCTTCGGGTCATGACAATCTCCTCGTTGCTCCTCAGGAATAGCCGAGCGCTGCGGCCGCCTCGGGCCGCTTCAATTCGATCTCGACGAAGGCGATCGGATGGGGCGAGCCGTTCATCACGTCGTGCTCGACGCCGGCCTTGCGCGAATAGGCCTGGCCCTTGACGAGCGGCACGTCCGTCTCGGCCTTGCCGTCATGAATCCGCAGCGTGCCGTCGGTCAGCATGATCACGAAATACGGCCAGCCATGGGTGTGCCAGCCCGTGACCGCGCCCGGCTGGAAGTCCCAGCGCGTGATGCGCACCGTCGCGTCGTCCTGCTGCACGGTGGGCGTCGCCGGAACGGTGCATTTGAACGCCATGGCGCTCTCCTTCCTCCGGGTTACGGGAACAGGGCGATCTGCTCGAGCCCGGTCGTCTCGGGGAAGCCGAGCGCCAGATTCATGTTCTGGATCGCCTGGCCGGCCGAGCCCTTCACGAGGTTGTCGAGCGTCGAGACGACGATCGCGCGCCCGGCGATGCGGTCCGCGAAGACGCCGATCTGCACGTAGTTGGAGCCGCGCACATTCTGCGTCTGCGGCACCACGCCTTTCGGCGCGACATGCACGAAGGGCTCGTTCCGGTAAGCTTCTGCGAGCGCCTGGCGCAGATCGTCGGCGGTGGCGCCCTTCAGCTTCACATAGGAGGTGCAGAGCTCGCCGCGCGCCATCGGGATCAGATGCGGCGTGAAGTTGATCGTCACCGGCGCGCCGACCGCGACGCCGATCTCCTGCTCGATCTCCGGCGCATGGCGATGCTTGGCGATCGAATAGGGCGAGAGCCCCTCGCCGGCCTCGGAGAAGAGCGTGTTCTGCTTCAGGCCGCGGCCGGCGCCGGTGACGCCGGACTTGGCGTCGACGATGATGTCGCTTGCCTCGATCAGCCCCGCCTTGGCGATCGGCACGAGGGCGAGCAGCGTCGCGGTCGGATAGCAGCCCGGACAGGCGACGAGCCGCGCCTTGGCGATGTCGTCGCGGTAGAGCTCGGTCAGACCGTAGACCGCCTCACCTTGCAGCGCCGGGGCGCGATGCTCGTGGCCATACCATTCCGCATAGGTCGCGGCGTCGCGCAGGCGGAAATCCGCCGACATGTCGAGGATCTTGATGGTCGGATTGGCGGCGAGCACCGCCGCGATGATCTCCTGCGTCGTGCCATGCGGCAGGCCGCAAAACACCGCGTCGAGCTTCGTCCAATCGACCTTCTCCCATTCGACCAGCCTCGGCAGGTCGAGCATGAAGAAATGCGGGAAGACATCGGCCATCGCCTTGCCCGCATGGGTATTGGCGGTGAGCGTGGCGATCTCGACATTGGGATGGCGGGCCGCCAGGCGGACGGCATCCGCCCCCGTATAGCCGGAGGCCCCGAGAATGCCGATGCGGGCTTTGGTCGCCGAGGATGCGGTGGCCATGTCGTTCTCCTTACAGGTCGTTGGCTGAATAGGACAAATCGGGGCGCAGCGCGACCATGCGCGCGGCCAGCGCTCGATCACGCTGTGTTTTGATCGAATCGATCAAAACGCAGGACAGTGATCGATTCTCAAGAGTTGGAGACTGCTTTGACCCTTGAAACGGGTCCGTTTGAAGGGAGCAGGCTCTATGCATTTTCGCTGCCCGCCATGACGAGCGCACGGCGGATCGCGGCGTGATCGGCGTCGCTCTTGTGCTGGTTGAGCTTGGCGCGGCCCTCGACGCGGGCGATTTCCATCTCGATGCCGACCAGCCCCTTCATGAGCTCAGCGCGGCGCGGCTCGGCGAGCCGGTCGAGGCCCCAGCGGCCCGCCGGCGGCA
>JBDHTH010000100.1:0-7970 GCA_039808545.1 Phreatobacteraceae bacterium
AGGCGGAACCGAAGATGAGCGAAGCGATGACGGCCGAGCGCGTGCGCGCGCGGCTGGAGACGGTGGAGGTCCCCGGCGGCGGTACGCTCGCGGCCTCGGGCCGCGTGTCGGAAATCGTCGTGCAGGGCGACAAGGTGTTCTTCTCGATCACGGTCGCGCCCGAGGAGGTGGCGGCCTGGGAGCCGGTGCGTGCCCGCGCCAGCGACCTCGTCCGCAAGCTGCCGGGATGCACCGGCGTGGTGGTGACGCTGACGGCGGCGCGCAGCGCCCCGCCCGCCGCCGCGCGTCCGCAGGGCGGGGCGGCCCGCGCCAGGGCGCAGGCCGGCAACGCGATCCCGAATGTGCGCTCCATCGTCGCGGTTGCGTCCGGCAAGGGCGGGGTCGGCAAGTCGACGACGGCCGTGAATATCGCGCTCGGCCTGAAGGCCGAGGGGCTCAACGTCGCGCTGCTCGACGCCGATATCTACGGCCCCTCGATTCCCCGCTTGCTCGGCCTGTCGGGCAAGCCCGAGCTCGTCGGCGAGCGCACCATCGCGCCGCTCTCCAAATTCGGCATCGAGGTGATGTCGATCGGCTTCATGGTCGGCGAGGAGACGCCGATGGTCTGGCGCGGCCCGATGGTGATGTCGGCCATCACCCAGATGCTGCGCGAGGTGCGCTGGGGGCAGACCGACGTCATGGTCGTCGACATGCCGCCCGGCACCGGCGACGCGCAGCTCACCATGGCGCAGCAGGTGCCGCTCGCCGGCGCCGTCATCGTCTCGACCCCGCAGGACCTGGCGCTGATCGATGCCCGGCGCGGCGTCGCGATGTTCCGCAAGGTCGAGGTGCCGGTGCTCGGCGTCGTCGAGAACATGGCGACCTTCTGCTGCCCCAATTGCGGCCATGTGACCCCGATCTTCGGCCATGGCGGCGCACGCGCCGAGGCCGAGAAGCTCGGCGTGCCCTTCCTCGGCGAGGTGCCGCTCGACCCGCTGATCCGCGAGCGCTCCGATGCCGGCCTGCCGCTGGTGGTCAGCGAGCCCGAAAGCGCGCCGGCTCGCATCTACCGCGACATCGCGGCCCGTCTGCGGACCGAGATCGGCCGCGGCGCCGCGGCGGCACGGCCGGCGCCGCGGATCGTCTTCGAGAGCTGAGCGGCGCTCTGGCTGCGCCTCGCGGCCAATGCTACGACTGTCTCAAGCGCTAAGGCATGATCCCGAAAAGTGGGAACCGGTTTTCGGAAAAGATCATGCGCAGGCTCTAAAGAGCGCATGTCGACGGGATGGAGGACCCTGCCCATGACGATGAAGCGTCGCGATTTCCTGACCACCACGGGGCTGGGGCTTGCCGCAAGCGCCGTCGCCGCGCCCGCCATCGCGCAATCGGCGCCGGAGGTGAAATGGCGCCTGACCTCCAGCTTCCCGAAATCGCTCGACACGCTCTATGGCGGCGCCGAGTATTTCTGCAAGCAGGTCGCCGAGCTGACCGACAACAAGTTCCAGATCCAGCCCTTCGCGGCCGGCGAGATCGTTCCGGGCCTGCAGGCGCTCGACGCGACTTCCAACGCCACGGTCGAGATCTGCCAGTCGGCGCCTTACTACTATGTCGGCAAGGACCCGACCTTCGCGTTCGGTTCGGCCGTGCCCTTCGGCCTCAACACCCGTCTCCAGAATGCCTGGATGCATAATGGCGGCGACGATCTGATGAATGCCTTCTACAAGAAATACAACGTGCTCGCGATGGTTTGCGGCAATACCGGCTGCCAGATGGGCGGCTGGTTCCGCAAGGAGATCAAGACGGTTGGCGACCTCAACGGGCTGAAGATGCGCATCGCCGGCATCGCCGGCAACGTCATGCAGAAGCTCGGCGTCATCCCGCAGCAGCTCGCCGGCGGCGACATCTACCCGGCGCTCGAGCGCGGCACGATCGACGCGGCCGAATGGGTCGGCCCCTACGACGACGAGAAGCTCGGCTTCGCCAAGGTCGCGCCTTACTACTACTATCCGGGCTGGTGGGAAGGCGGCACGATGCTGACGAACTTCGTCAACCTCGACAAGTTCAACGCCCTGCCGAAGCCTTATCAGGCGGCGCTGCGCAGCGCCGCCACGAACGCCTCGTCCTGGATGACCGGCCGCTACGACGCCGTGAACCCCGCCGCCATCAAGCGGCTGGTGGCGAGCGGCGCGCAGCTCCGCCCGTTCCCGGCCGAGGTGATGGACGCCTGCCTGAAGGCCACCAACGAATATTACGCCGAGACCTCGGCGAACAACGCCGAGTTCAAGAAGGTGCTCGATTCGGCCAACGCGTTCCGCAGCGACGGCTATCTGTGGTGGCAGGTGGCCGAATACACCTTCGACAGCTTCATGATCCGCACCCGCGCGCGGGGCTGACGGCTCCAGGCGGCGCCGCGTATCGTCGGTGCCGCCGTCATTTGCCGAGCACCTTCAGCGCCGCCTGCAACTGCCGGTCTTTGGCGTCGAGCCTCGGCTCGAGGGCCGGCGTCGCGGGTTGGTCCTTGTCGCGGTCGCGGGAATCCTCGACTGCCTGGTCCGGCTTGATGCCGTTCTTGTCGAGCGGCTTGCCGTTCGGCAGGAACAGTCGCGAGGTGGTGAGGCGCAGCGCGCCGTTGCCCTCGCCGAGGCCGAGGACGGTCTGCACGCTGCCGGCGCCGGCCGTGATGCTGCCGACCAAAACCGCGTCGCGATGCTCCTTCAGCACGTTCGCCAGGAGCTCGGCCGCCGCCGCCGTGCCGCGATTTATGAGCACGACGAGCTTTCCCTCGCGCAGCGGATCGAGCGAGCCGGCCTGTAGCCGGTCGATATCCTTGCCGCGCGCCTTGGTGGTCGCGACGAGCGCCGTCTCGAAGAAGATGCCGGCCGCCGCCGTGGCGCCGTCAAGCAGACCGCCGGGATTGTCGCGCAGGTCGAGGATATAGCCCTTGAACCCTGCGCCCGCCTCGGCGCGCAGCTTGGCGAGCGCAGCCTTCAGCTTGGCGGCCGTGTGCGGATAGAAGCCGGTGAGCGCGACATAGCCGACCCCGTCGATCAGCCGCGCATGGACATGCGGCAGCCGCACGGTGGCGCGGCGCATCGTGACATCGAGCGGGGCGGCGGCGCCGGGGCGGCCGATCGTCAGCGTGATTTCCGAGTCGAGCGGCCCGTTGAGCTTGCTCACCACCGAGGCCAGCGGCCATCCGGCGACCGGCTCCTTGTCGATCGCGAGGATGAAATCGCCCGCCTGGATACCGGCGAGCTGGGCCGGCGCATCCTCGATCGGCTCGACGACCCGGATGCCGCGATCCTCGGTCAGCTTCAGCCCGATCGAGCCGCGCTTCGCCCAGCCCTGGTTGTCGCGCCATTTCGCGGCGTCGATATAGAGGCTGCCCGGATCGAGCGCCGCGACCATCCCCTTGATCGCGGCATCGGCGAGGGCTTCGTCGGAGAGGTCGTGGCCCTCGCGGATCCGCTTGAACGCCGCTTCGAGGACGCCGATCAGGCGCCGCCGCCGCTCCGCCGCATTGGCGGGCAGCTTGCCGAGGCCGCGCGCGCCGAGCAGCGGCTCGCTGAGCTGCGAGATGCCGTCGAGCTCGTTCAGCGCCGCGACCACCAGCTTGGCCTCGTCGACCGGGTCGGCATGGCGCTCGGCGATCAGCTCCAGCGCCTGCTGCGTCGCCGCGAGCGCCGGATCGGGTGCCTTCTGAGCCTCGCTCGACGAGGGCAGGGCGAGATGGATCAGGCACAGGGCGATCGCGAGCCATCGGCAGCCTCGCATGCGGCCCTCCTCATGCAGACGAACGGGGCGCCCTGGCTAGCACGGCGCGCCGCATGCGCGAAACGGGGGGCGGGATCGGGGTCGCATTCGACCTTCGGGCAACTTCTAAGAAGCGCGGCGCCGTGCTAACGGCGATGACCACGCGCGTTTCGCGCGGCCTGGTGCCTCGCGCGGCGACGAAACAACGTATTCAACCCTGGGGAAATGCCTATGGAACGCCGTAAATTCTTGAAAGCAACGGGTGCCGGCCTTGCGGCGACCGCGATCGCCAGCCCGGCGATCGCCCAGTCCGCGCCGCAGGTGAAGTGGCGCCTGACCTCGAGCTTCCCGAAATCGCTCGACACCATCTACGGCGCCGCCGAGCTCTTCGCCAAGACGCTGTCGGACATGACCGACGGCAATTTCCAAGTCCAGGTCTTCGCGGCTGGCGAGATCGTTCCGGGCCTGCAGGCGCTCGACGCCGTCAGCAACGGCACGGTCGAGGCCTGCCACACCGTCTCCTACTACTATGTCGGCAAGGACCCGACCTTCGCGATCGCCTCGGCGGTGCCGTTCGGCCTCAATGCCCGTCTCCAGAACGCCTGGCACTACCAGAACAACGGCATCGAGCAGTTCAACGAGTTCTTCAAGAAGCATGGCGTCTACGGCCTGCCGATGGGCAATACCGGCACCCAGATGGGCGGCTGGTTCCGCAAGGAGATCAAGACGGTCGCCGATCTCCAGGGCCTGAAGATGCGCATCGGCGGCATCGCCGGCAACGTGCTCCAGAAGCTCGGCGTCGTGCCGCAGCAGCTTGCCGGCGGCGACATCTACCCGGCGCTGGAGAAGGGCACGATCGACGCGGCCGAGTGGGTCGGCCCCTATGACGACGAGAAGCTCGGTTTCAACAAGGTCGCGCCCTACTACTACTATCCCGGCTGGTGGGAAGGCGGCCCGACCGTGCACGGCCTCTTCAACCTCCAGAAGTTCGAGGAGCTGCCGAAGAACTACAAGGCCGCCGTGCTCGCCGCCTCGGCCTATGCCAATACCTGGATGCAGGCGCGCTATGACATCCAGAACCCGGCGGCGCTGAAGCGCCTGGTCGGCGCCGGCGCGCAGCTCCGCCCGTTCCCGGCCGAGGTGATGGACGCCTGCCTGAAGGCGACGAACGAGCTGTGGGCCGAGATCTCGGCGAAGAACGCCGATTTCAAGAAGCTGCTCGACGCCATGCATGCGGTCCGCAATGACGGCTATCTGTGGTGGCAGGTCGCCGAATACACCTATGACAGCTTCATGATCCGCTCCCGCGCACGCGGCTGATCGTCGCGGCTTCAGAAGCTGAAGATGGAAACGCCCCGCCGGGCTTGCCTGGCGGGGCTTTTTGTTTGCGTTTCAGCGCATCTCGACGGGCGTTTTTTCCGTGTTAACGTGGGCTCGCGGAAAACCGCACCATAAAAAATACGAGGAACAGCCCATGCAACGTCGCAACTTCTTGAAAGTTGCCGGTGGAACTATGGCCGCCGGCGCCCTCGCCAGTCCCGCGATCGCCCAGTCGGCCCCGGAGATCCGCTGGCGCCTGACCTCCAGCTTCCCGAAATCGCTCGACACCATCTACGGCGCCGCCGAGGTCTTCTCCAAGGCGGTCTCGGAGATGACCGACGGCAAGTTCCAGATCCAGGTCTTCGCGGCCGGCGAGATCGTCCCCGGCCTGCAGGCGATGCATGCCGTGCGCGACGGCACGGTCGAGGTCTGCCACACCGCCTCCTACTACTATGTCGGCGTCGACCCGACCTTCGCGTTCGGCACCGCGCTGCCCTTCGGGCTCAATTCGCGCATGCAGGACGCCTGGCAGTTCCAGGCCGGCGGCCTGGAACTGATGAACGAGTTCTACGCCAAGCACAGCATCCACGCGGTCCCCTGCGGCAATACCGGCTGCCAGATGGGCGGCTGGTTCCGCAAGGAGATCAAGACCGTCAAGGATCTCGACGGGCTGAAGATGCGCATCGGCGGCTTCGCGGGTCGCGCCATGCAGAAGCTCGGCGTCGTGCCGCAGCAGGTGGCGGGCGGCGACATTTATCCCGCACTCGAGAAGGGCACGATCGACGCGGCCGAATGGGTCGGCCCTTATGACGACCAGAAGCTCGGCTTCAACAAGGTCGCGCCCTACTATTACTATCCCGGCTGGTGGGAAGGCGGCGCGATGCTGCACAACTTCTTCAACAAGGCGAAATGGGAATCGCTGACGCCGGCCTACAAGGCGATCCTGTTCAACGCCTGCCACCACGCCAACACCTGGATGCAGGCGCGCTACGACGCGCAGAACCCGGCGGCGCTGCGCCAGCTCATCACGGCCGGCACCCAGCTCCGCCCCTTCACGCAGGACGTGATGGAGGCTTGCTTCAAAGCCGCCAACGAGGTGAACGCCGAGACCGCCGCCACGAATCCCGATTTCAAGAAGGCACTCGATTCGACCGTCGCGTTCCGCAACGAAGACTATCTCTGGTGGCAGGTCGCCGAATATTCGTTCGACAGCTTCATGATCCGTTCGCGCGCGCGGGGGTGACCGCGCCCGCATGCGAAGGAGACGCGGCCGGGCGGTGTGCCGCCCGGCTTGCGGATATGCGCCGCCGCATGATCTGATGCGGGAAAATCGCCAATCGGAGACGGTATGAAGCGACGCGGCTTGCTGGGGGCGGCTGGCCTTCTCGCCGCGGCCTCGGCGCTGCCGAGGCCGGCGGTCGCGCAGGAACGCCCTGAGCTCGACTGGCGGCTCACCGCCGCCTTCTCGCGGCAGTTCGACGGGGCCTTCACGGCCGCCGAGGTCTTCGCCGGGCGCGTCGCCGCGCTCAGCGAGGGGCGCTTCCGGATCAAGGTCTTCGCGGCCGGCGAGATCGTCGCCGGCTCCCAGGCGCTCGATGCCGTGAGCGGCGGGAGCGTGGAATGCGCTTTCGTCTCGGGGCGCGGCTACTGGAGCAAGGATCCGGCCTTCGTCTTCCTGAGCGGCCTGCCCTTCGGCCTCAACGCCCGCCAGCAGCAGGCCTGGTGGAAGCACAGGGGCGGGGCCGCCCTGCTCAACGAATTCCTCGCGCCCTACGAGGTGCATGCGATCGCGATGGGCAATCTCGGCGCCGAGATGGGCGGCTGGTTCCGCCGCGAACTGGACGGGCCGAACGGCTTCGCGCGCCTCAAGATCCGGGCAAACGGCTTCGTCGGCCGCATCCTGCAGCGCATGGGCGCGGTGCCGCAGCAGATGCCCGGCGACGAGGTCGTGGCGGCGCTTGCCGACGGCGCGCTCGATGCCGCCGAATGGAGCGGTCCCTACGAGGACGAGCGGCTCGGCCTCAACCGCGCCGCGCGCTTCTACTACTATCCCGGCTGGTGGGAGGGGAGCACCGCGACCCATCTCTTCGTCAACCTGACGAAATGGGAGGAGTTGCCGATCCGCTACCAGAAGATCCTCGGCGCCGCCGCCACCGAGGCCGGCGCCTGGATGCTGGCGCAGGCCGATGCCCGCAACCCGCCGGCCTTGCGCCGCCTCCTGGCCGGCGGCACCGTGCTGCGCCCCTATCCGGCCGAGCTGATGCAGGCGGCCTGGAAGGTCGCCGATGCGCTGCATGCCGAGATTGGCGCGACCAACGCCTCGTTCAAGAAGATCCACGACCATATGGCGGCGTATCGCGACGAGGCCGTAGGCTGGAACCGGATTTCCGATCACGCCTTCGATGCCGCGCAGATCCGGATGCTGCCGAAGGGGTAGCGGCTTGCGGAATCACGTTGGGCTGACAGTTGCCGACGGATGGCCGGCCGGCGGCCGCCAGGCAATGACGCCTTCGGTGCGGGCGCGCACCTCGGGCGGCGCGAGGCAGGTCGCGACCGCCTCGTAGCCCTCCGCGCCGGGATAGGGCGCGACGATCATCGGCGGGCTATGATTGGCCGGGCAGAAGAGAATCGCCTCCTGCGGGCCGGCCGCCGCGAGATCGAGGATCGCCGAGGACCGCGTCAGCAGGAAAAGCGGCTGCGCGCCGGCCGGCCGCGCGCGAAGATGCGCCATCAGCAGCCGCTGCGTCGCCGCAGCCAGCCCCTGCTCGACCATGTCGATGACGAGAGCGCCGGAGCCTTCATCCGCGAGCCCCGCGAGCAGGGCCGATAGCGCATCCGAGGGCGTTGCGCCGCGCGCCGTCAGCGATGCGAGAAGCGACGCCGCGCCGCTGCCTGCCCGATTGGGCGCGTCCCGTTCC
>JBDHTH010000101.1:0-7962 GCA_039808545.1 Phreatobacteraceae bacterium
TCGGGCATCATGCGCTCGGCGTGGAATTTCGCCAGCGCCAGCTTCGTGTCCCAGCGCGAAGCGTCGCCTTCGCCGGCCGCTTTCTTGGCGGCCGCCTCCTTGGCGATCCTCGCCCACATGTAGCCGAGCGCCACCGTGCCGAAGAGATGCATGTAGTCGGTCGAGCCGGCGCCCGCATTGTCGGGCTTCGCCATGGCGTTCTGCATGAACCACATGGTCGCCTTCTGGAGGTCGCCGAGACCCTTCTCGAGCGCCGCGTTGACGGTTTTGAGCCCCTCGTCGGCCGCCGTCTCCTTCAGCCAGCCGCCGACCTCGGCGAAGAACGCCATGATGGCGCGCCCGGCGTCCTTCGGCAGCTTGCGGCCGACCAGGTCGAGCGCCTGGATGCCGTTGGCGCCCTCGTAGATCATCGCGATGCGGGCATCGCGCACGAACTGCTCCATGCCCTGCTCGGCGATGTAGCCGTGGCCGCCGAACATCTGCTGCGCGATCACGGCGTTGTCGAAGCCGCGATCCGTGAGCACGCCCTTCAGCACCGGGGTCAGCAGGCCCATATGGTCGTCCGCCTTCTGGCGCTGGGCGGCGTCGGGCGCGCGATGCGCGAGGTCGCCGTTCAGCGCCGTCCACAGGACGAGCGCGCGCGCCGCCTCGTTGAAGGCGCGGATGCCCATCAGCGCGCGGCGCACGTCCGGATGCACGATGATCGGGTCGGCCGGCTTGTCCTTGTCCTTCGCGCCGGTCAGCGAGCGGCCCTGCAGGCGCTCCTTCGCGTAGATCGCGGCGTTCTGGTAGGCGACCTCGGACTGCGCCAGCCCCTGCACCGCGACGCCGAGGCGCGCCTCGTTCATCATCACGAACATGGCGTTGAGGCCGCGATTCTCCTCGCCGATCAGCCAGCCCTGCGCGCCGTCATAGTTCATGACGCAGGTCGAGTTGCCGTGAATGCCCATCTTGTGCTCGATCGAGCCGCAGGAGACGCCGTTGCGCGCGCCGGGATTGCCGTCCGCGTCGGGCAGGAATTTCGGCACGATGAACAGCGAGATCCCCTTGGTGCCGGCCGGCGCGCCCTCGATGCGGGCCAGCACCAGATGCACGATGTTTTCGGCGAGGTCGTGCTCGCCGGCCGAGATGAAGATCTTGGTGCCCGAGATCTTGTAGCTGCCGTCGCCGTTCGGCACCGCCTTGGTCTTGATGAGGCCGAGATCGGTGCCGCAATGCGGCTCCGTGAGGTTCATGGTGCCGGTCCAGGTGCCGGCGATCATCTTCGGCAGGTAGCGCTGCTTCAGCTCGGGCGAGGCATGCACGTCGATCGCCGCGATCGCGCCCTGCGTCAATCCAGGGTACATGGCAAATGCCATATTCGCGGAGCACAGGAACTCCTGCATCACCGCGTTCACGGCATGCGGCAGGCCCTGCCCGCCATAGTCCGGGCTGCCCGCGAGCCCGTTCCAGCCGCCCTCGATATAGGCCTTGTAGGCAGGTTTGAAGCTCTCCGGCGTCGTCACCGAGCCGTCGGGGTTGCGCTTGCAGCCTTCGAGGTCGCCTGGCCGGTTGGTCGGCTGGATGATCTCCTCGCAGAGCTTGGCGGCCTCGCCGACGACCGCGCCGAGCATGTCGCCCGAAACGTCCGAGAAGCCCGGGACATTGTCGTAGTTGCCGATCTTGAAGACGTCGTTGAGGAGGAACGCGACATCGTCGACGGGGGCCTTGTAGCTCGGCATCTTCTCTCTCCGGATACGGTTCGGGCGGGGCTTCAGGCGTCTTGGTCAGGCTTTGCGGGTCAGCGCCGCGAGCTGCTCGCCGACGCTCGCGCGGGCGCGCTGCAACTCGGCGATCGCCTTGTCGATCTCGGCGCGCTGGGCATGCAGGCGGTCGATCTGCTCGCCGAAGCGCTGATGCGCCACTTCGAGCTGGCGCACGCCGCCGTCGCCGAGATCGTAGAGGTCGATCATCTCGCGGATGTCGTCGAGCGAGAAGCCGACCGCCTTGCCGAGCAGCACCAGGCGCAGCCGAGCCCGGTCGCGCCGCGTGTAGAGCCGCTCCTGGCCGATGCGCTCGGGCGCGAGCAGGCCCTTTTCCTCGTAGAAGCGCAGCGTGCGGGCGCTGATGTCGAATTCCCGCGTCAGGTCGCGGATCGAGTAGCGCTTGCCGTCGCCGCGCGCCGCGCCGGCGTCGAAGCCCGCCACGAGGTCCGACATCGCGGCGACCTTGGCGGGAATCCGGGTGATCATCTCGGCGGGGAGCGGCGGGACGGTTTCGGCGAGCTTGGAGGCGACGCGAGGCATCGAGGGTCTGGTCCTTGGGAAGAAGGGGCGAAGTCGCGATTCTAGGTCAGGGAAGGCCGACCGGGCGGCCTCGGATGCCGGCTATCTAGTTAACGTTAACGTTAACGTCAACGTCAAGGACATTCTGCGCGGGGGCCCGGAAAAATCTTCGGCCTCGCCGGAAGGCGCGCTTCATCGGGCGCGGGCGCGCCATTCCGCGGCGCTCTGGCCCCAGATCGCGACCGGCGCCGCCTCGTAGGGCGCCGGCAGCCTGCCGGGGCCGCGGCGGCGCGATCCGAGCCGCTCTGCGAGGCGGATCGAGGGGGCGTTGCCCGGATCGATGCAATGGATGATGTCGGTCCAGCCGAGGCAGTCGAGCGCCCAGTCGATGGCGGCGCTCGCCGCCTCCAGGGCGTAGCCCCTGCCGGTCGCGGCCCGCGCCAGCCCCCAGCCGATCTCGGTGCCGGGCCAGCCCTCGGGCCGCCAGGGGCCGATGCGGCCGACCCAGCGCCCGCTTTCCTTCTCGATAATCGAGAACATCCCGAAGCCGAGAAGCGCCCAGGATCCCGCCATGGTCGCGAAGCCCCGCCAGGCCGCGGCGCGCGGCGAGGGGCCGCCGAGGAAGCGCGTCGTCTCCGGATCGGCCGCGAAGGCGGCCCAGGCCTCGAAATCCTCGGGGGCGGTCGGGCGCAGAATCAGCCGGGCGGTCTCGATGCGGGGCGCCGAAGCCAAGGTCGCGTCTCCTCGATGGCGGGCCGGAACGCGTCGCGGCGCCCCCGAGATCGGGGGGCCGGCGCGGCAGGAATCAATTTTGCAAGCTTATACGACTGATTAACCATACCTTGACCTTTGCCTGCTCAAATCTCCCGAAGAACGCCGGAGGGCGTGTCGCGGGGGTTTTCCATGAGGTTGTTCCGGCTCGTCGGGCTGATCGTCGCAGTGCTCTGCGCGGGTCTGGCCACGTGGATGTTCACGCGGCCGAAGGAAGGGCCGCCGGTCATCGTCCAGGCGCCGGCGCCGGCCGTGCCGATGGCCGACGTCCTGGTCGCCAAGGCCGATATCCAGGTCGGAACCGCCCTGTCGCCCGAGATGATGGCCTGGGAATCCTGGCCCGCCAGCGCCGCCAACGACGCGCTGGTGCGCCGGATCTCGCAGCCAGACGCGATCAAGGAGTTCGAGGGCGCCATCGCGCGCGGCCAGTTCGTGGCCGGCGAGCCCATCCGCGCCTCCAAGCTGGTGAAGGGCCTCGGCAAGGGCTTCCTGTCGGTGATCCTCACGCCCGGCATGCGCGCCATGTCGGTCGAGATCTCGCCCGAGACCGGCGCCGGCGGCCTGATCCTGCCGAACGACCGCGTCGACGTGCTCGTCGCGCGCCGTCAGGGCGAGCAAAGGGTGACGGCCGAGACCGTGATGCGCAATCTCCGGGTCCTGGCGATCGACCAGACCTTCGAGGAGAAGAACGGCGAGAAGGTCGCGGTCGGCAAGACCGCCACGCTCGAGGTCACGCCGGCCCAGGCCGAGATCCTGGTCTCCTCCCGCAATGTCGGCACCTTGTCGCTGGCCCTGCGCTCGATCGTCGACGGCTCGCCGAGCAAGCTCGACGGCGAGCCCGAGGAACGCGTGCCGGGTCAGGTTCGAATCATCCGCTACGGCGTCACCGCGCAATAGCCGCCACGAGACAACACCCATGAAACGCTTCGCACGCTTCGCTCTCGCGGCCGCCGCCCTCGGCTTCGGCCTCGCCCTCGGACCCGCCGCCCCGCCGGCCGCCGCCCAGACGGGCGCGCAGATCATCGCGCTCCAGGCGCATGAGATCGGCGCCACCCGGCGCATCGCGCTCGGCATCGGCAAGTCGGTGATCGTCGAATTGCCGGCCGACGTGAAGGACGTGCTGGTCGCCAATCCGAAGATCGCCAACGCGATCGTCCGCTCCACCCGCCGCGCCTTCCTGATCGGCTCGGAGCCGGGCGACACGACGATCCTGTTCTCGGACGCCGAGGGCCGGCAGATCGCCGCCTTCGAGATCAGCGTGCAGCGCGATCTCGGGACCGTCCGTGCGGCGCTGCGCCAGATGCTGCCCTTCGCCGACCTCAAGGTCATGGCGACCGGCGACAACGTCGTGCTGACCGGCCAGGTCGCAAGCCCCGTCGAGGCCCAGCAGGCCTTCGACGTCGCCGTGAAGTTCGTCGGCGACGAGAAGAAGGTCGTCAATGCGCTGGCGATCCGCGGCCGCGACCAGGTGATGCTGAAGGTCACGGTCGCCGAGATGCAGCGCGACGTGATCAAGCAGCTCGGCGTCGATCTCGACATCACCAGCGGCGTGACGACGGCGGTCGTCGGTCCGCAGCTCGCAACGGCCGCCAATCTCGTCAACGGCCAGTTCCCGATCAACTCCGATCCGGCGCACGCGGTGCGCTTCGGCGCGCCCTGGGGCAGCCGCAACATCGGCGCCACGATCCGCGCCATGGAGCAGGCCGGCATCATCCGCACCCTGGCGGAGCCGAACCTGACGGCGATCTCGGGCGAGCCCGCGAAGTTCCTGGCGGGCGGCGAGTTCCCGGTCTATGCGGGCCGCACCTGCACGCCCGACTCGGGCTGCCAGACGACGGTCCAGTACAAGGAGTTCGGCGTCGGCCTGGTCTTCACGCCGGTCGTGCTCACCGAGGGCCGCATCAGCCTGAAGGTCGGCACCGAGGTCAGCGAATTGTCGGATGTCGGCGCGATCAAGATCGACGCGATCACGCTGCCGGCCCTGAAGGTGCGCCGCGCCCAGACGACCGTCGAGCTTCCCTCGGGCGGCTCGCTCGTCCTCGCCGGCCTCATCCAGGACCAGACGCGGCAGGCGATCAACGGCGTGCCCGGCCTGATGAAGCTGCCGGTGCTCGGCACCCTGTTCAAGAGCCGCGACTATCAGCGCCGCCAGACCGAGCTCGCGATCATCGTGACGCCCTACATCGTCAAGCCGGTCTCGCGCGAGGCGCTCGCCAAGCCCGATGACGGCTACGCCGATCCGTCCGACCCCTCCAGCATCTTCCTGAACCGGCTGAACCGCGTCTACGGCGTGCGTGGCAAGCCGGGGCAGCCCCGCCCGGCGAAGAACTACGGCTTCATCCTCGATTGAACGAAGGCAGCGTCATGTCGCGCAAATTCACTCCCAAGCTGCTCCTCGCCGCCGCGGCGCTGCCGATGCTCCTCGCGGGCTGCGCCGCCGACAAGCGCGAGATGACCGGGCGCTTCTTGCGCCACGAGGATGTCCAGGCCCGGCATCCGATCGTCCTCACCGAGGGCCCGCGCATCCTCGACCTGCATATCGGCACGGGGCGCGGGCTGACCCCCTCGCAGCGCGGCGACATCGCGGCCTTCGCCCGCGAATGGTTCCGCGAGGGCACGGCCCAGATCGAGATCGCAGTGCCGCGCGGCGCGCTGAACTCGGGCGCCGCGCAGGTCGCGGCCGCCGAGGCGCGGCAGATCCTCGTCGCCTCCGGCATCCCGGCCGGCAGGATCAGCCACGGCGCCTATCGCGCGCCGAACCCGGCCGGCGTCGGCGTGCTGAAGCTCACCTACGCGGCCGTGAAGGCGAGCGTCCCGCACAAATGCGGGCAATGGCCCGACGACCTCGGCCCTTCGATCGACCAGCCGAGCGAGCAGAACCGCTCCTACTGGAATTTCGGCTGCGCCTATCAGCAGAACATTGCGGCCCAGATCGCCAATCCGGAGGATCTGGTCCGGCCGCGCGGCGAGACGGCCCCCGATCCGGTCCGCCGCAACGTCATCTTCGACAAGTACCGCAAGGGCGAGGAGACGGGCGGCAAGACCGAGAACAAGATCGGCGTTTCGAAGGTGGCCCAATAATGAGCCTCGCCAACATGACCGGCCCCGACTGGGGCGCCCCGCCCCCGGCGCAGCCCGAGGAACCGATCGCGCCGGTGCCGCGCGTCTCCATCCAGGCCTTCTGCGAGAGCCCGGACGTCGCCGCCGTGATCCAGGCGACCGCCGAGGATCGCCGCATGGGCAAGGCGCATGTGAAGATCCAGATGGGCGGCGCCCCGGCCGCGCTCGAGGCCTATCGCAGCGCCCCGACCCCCAACGTCCTGCTGCTGGAGGCGGAGGGCAACAGCCAGGCCATCCTCGGCCAGCTCGACCAGATCGCGGAGTTCTGCGATCCCGGCACGCGCGTCATCGTCATGGGGCGCGTCAACGACGTGCAGTTCTACCGCGAGCTCGTGAAGCGCGGCGTCAGCGAATACCTGATGCTGCCGATCTCGATCCGCTCGGTGCTGAGCGCCATCTCGGGCCTCTACAACGCCCCCGGCACCCAGCCGGTCGGCCGCACGCTGGCGGTGATCGGCGCCAAGGGCGGCGTCGGCGCCTCCACGGTCGCGCACAACATCTCGTGGTCGATCTCCCGGATCCTGGAGATAAACACGGTCGTCGCCGACATGGACCTCGCCTTCGGCACGGCCGGCCTCGACTACAACCAGGACCCGACGCAGGGCATCGCCGACGCGGTGTTCTCGCCCGACCGCATCGATTCGGCCTTCATCGACCGCCTGCTGTCGAAATGCGCCGACCGGCTGAGCCTCCTGTCGGCGCCGGCCTCGCTGGAGCGCGTCTACGATTTCGGCGAGGAGGCGTTCGAGCCGATCGTCGACGTGCTGCGCGCCACCGTGCCGTTCACGGTCATGGACCTGCCGCATCAATGGTCGGCCTGGACGCGCCGCACGCTGATCTCGGCCGACGAGATCCTGATCGTCGCGGCGCCCGACCTCGCCAATCTCCGCAACGCCAAGAATCTCTGCGACCTGCTGAAGGCGGCGCGGCCGAACGATTCGGCGCCGCGCTACGTGATCAATATGGTCGGCGTGCCGAAGCGCCCCGAGGTCCAGGCCCAGCATTTCGTCGACGCGCTCGGCGTCGCGCCCTTCGCGACGCTGCCCTTCGATCCCGGCCTCTTCGCGACGGCCGCCAATAACGGGCAGATGATCGCCGAGGCGCAGGCCTCCTCGAAGGCCGCTGCGGTGTTCGACGAGCTGGCGCGCGCCATCTGCGGGCGGACAGATCCGCGCAAGGCGCCGTCGAAATCCCTTCTCGCGCCCCTGGTGGCGAGGTTCCGGCGTCAGCCGGCATGACGCGTTCCGGCCAGGCGCCGGCTGTAGAGATTCGTGGGTGGCTTCATGTTCGGCAAACGCGGCAACAGCGGTGATGTGACGACGACGGCGCGGCCCCCCGCTGCGCCGGCGGGCACGGCTTCCTCCCCGCCGCTGGCGCCGGAGCCGCGCGCCATGCAGCCGGAGGTCGCGGCGGCGCCCGCGCCCGCCGCCAAGGCGCCCGCGCCCTTGCCCGAGACGCGGCGCTCGCCGACCTACTACACGACCAAGAGCCAGATCTTCGGCGCGCTGATCGAGGCGATCGACCTCGCCCAGCTCGCCAAGCTCGACCCCGTGCAGGCGCGCGAGGAAATCCGCGACATCGTCAACGAGATCATCACCATCAAGGCGCTGGTGATGTCGATCTCCGAGCAGGAGGAACTGCTCGACGACATCTGCAACGACGTGCTCGGCTACGGCCCGCTCGAGCCGCTTCTGGCGCGCGACGACATCGCCGACATCATGGTCAACGGCGCCAACAGCGTCTTCATCGAAGTCTCGGGCAAGATCCAGAAGACGCCGGTGCGCTTCCGCGACAACGCCCAGCTCCT
>JBDHTH010000102.1:0-7934 GCA_039808545.1 Phreatobacteraceae bacterium
GGCTCAGACATGGGAAGCCGCCCGCCGCTGGCGCCCGCCGATCACGTCCTGAAGGCTGTCGCCGAGCAGGTTGACGCTGATCACCGAGAGCACGATGCCGGCCGCCGGCGCGATGATCATCCAGGGCGCGACCGTGATGAAGCTCGTGCCGTCGGCGATCATCAGGCCCCAGTCGGGGGTCGGCGGCTGAACGCCGATGCCGAGATAACCGAGCGCCGAGATGATCAGGATCGCGTAGGAGAAGCGCAGGCACGCCTCCACCAGGATGTTGGGCCAGATATTCGGCAGGATCTCGCGGAACAGCACCGAGGCCTGGCTCTCGCCGACCACGCTGGCGGCGGCGACGAAATCCTGCGACACGACGTTGAGCACCACGCTGCGGGTGATGCGCGCCGAGCGCGGCGCGAAGATGAAGACGATCGCGAGGAGGATCGCGGCCGGGCCGCTGCCGACCGCCACCAGCACCAGCATCGCGAGGATGATGGAGGGCAGCGCCATCAGCGCGTCCATCAGCCGCATGACGACCTCGTCGAGGAGGCCGCGCCTGTAGCCCGTCACCATGCCGATCAGCGCGCCGAGCGAGACGCCGAGGATCGTGGCGGCGAGCGCCAGGCTCAGCGTCGAGCGCCCGCCGAGGACGGTGCGCACGAAGATGTCGCGGCCGAGCTGGTCGGTGCCGGCCCAATGCGTGGCGCTCGGCGGCGCGAGGATGGCGTCGATCGACATCGTCTCGGCGTCGAAGGGCAGCAGGAAGGGCACGAGCAGCACCAGCAGCACGACCACGGCGAGGCCGCCCGCCCCGGCGATCAGCCCGGCATCGCGCCGGCCCGTCGCCGCGATGTTCGCGATGCCGGCCCTCATGCGGTCCGCAGCCGCGGATTGAGCATCAGGTAGACGATGTCGGTGACGAAGCTCGCCACGATATAGATGCTTGCCATGGTCAGCGTGCAGGCCTGGATGAGCGGGATGTCGCGGTTCTGGACCGCGAAGACGGTCAGCCGGCCGAGTCCCGGATAGGAGAAGACGAGCTCGACGACCACCACGCCGCCGATCAGATAGCCGACATTGATGCCGAGCACCGTCACGGTCGGCAGCAGAGCGTTGCGCAGCGCGTGCTTGAGCACGATCGTCCGCTTCGGCAGGCCCTTCAGCACCGCCGTGCGGACATAGGGCGCCGACAGCGCCTCGATCATCGACACGCGGGCGGTGCGCATCACATGCGCGAGCATCAGGAAGGTCAGGCTGAGGATCGGCAGGACGAGATGCGACAGCCAGCGGCCGAAGCCGGCGCCCTCGGGCGCATAGCCCGAGATCGGCAGGATGCCGGTGAAGACCAGCACCAGCAGGCTGCCGGTCACGAATTCCGGCATCGAGATCCCGACGAGGGACACCGCCGACAGCAGCCGGTCGAGCGGCCGGCCGCGGTTCAGCGCCGCGATCGTGCCGAAGGAGACGCCGATCAGGAACACCAGCACCAGCGAGGCCACGGCCAGCATCAGCGACATGCCGAGATGGCGCAGGATCAGCGGCCCGATCGGCACGCCCATGCGCGGCGACACGCCGAAATCGCCCGTCAGTATGCCGGCGAACCAGGAGCCGAACTGGACGATCGCCGGCCGGTCGAGGCCGAGCTTGATCTCGAGCGCCGCGATCGCCTCCTGCGAGGCGAACTGGCCGAGCATGAGCTGGGCGACATTGCCCGGCATGAGCTGCGTCGCCGAAAAGACGAGCGCCGAGGTGAAGACCAGCGTCGCGACGCCCCATGCGGCTCGGATCGCGACGAGGCGCGCCACATGCATGGCGCGCTCGCCGGCGGTCGGCGCGGCAGGCGCTTCGACGCTCGTCATGATTTGAGCTGGGCCTCCCGGAAATCGACCCATTTCAGCGGGCTGACCGGCACGCCTTCGAGCTTGTCGGAACGGGCCGTCGCGTAGTTGGAGAAGTAGGAGATGATCGCCGGCCCGTCCAGAGCCAGCAGCTCCTGGACCTTGGCGTAGTGGCCGCGGCGCTTCTCCAGGTCGAGCTCGCGGCGCGCCGCGTCGAGCAGCTTGTCGACCTCGGGATTGGCGTAGTTGTACTCGTTCCACGAGCCGGTGCTGTGGAAATAGGGGTAGAGCTGCTCGTCGATCGTCGGCCGGCCGACCCAGTTGGAGACGAAGAAGGTCTCCTTCTTCCAGACCTCGGCGTTGAACCGGTCCCAGGGGACCTGCTGGATCTCGACCTTGATGCCGACCGCCTCCAGCATCGGCTTCACGACCTGCGCGGTCTCGATGCAGCCGGCGCGCTCGTTGGAGGCGAACAGCTTGACCGAGAAACCGTCCCCGAACCCCGCCTCCTTCAGCAGCGCCTTGGCCTTGGCGACGTCATAGGGCGGCGCCTTCACGTTCGCGGCGAAATAGGCGCTGGAGGGCGCGACGGGCGTATCCTGCGCCACCGTGCCGCGCCCCTGCAGCACGAAGCGCATCACCTGCTCGCGGTTGATCGCGTGCTTGACGGCCTGGCGCACGCGCGGATCGCCGAAGGGCGGGCGGTCGCTGCGCATCGCGATGGGCTGGAAGCCGGTGGAGGGGATTTCGGTCACCTTGACGCTCGGGATGCGCGAGATGACCGGCACGAGGCTCGCCGGCACGTCCCACATCATCTGCGTCTCGCCGGAGGAGAGGGCGGACTGCTCGGCCGCCTGCGCCGGGAAGCTGACGAGCCAGAGCTCCTTGATCTTCGGCAGGCCGGACATCCAGTAGTCCGGGTTGGCGGCGAGCTTCAGATGCTGGCCGCGCACCCATTCGACGTATTTGAACGGCCCGCTGCCGATCGGCTGCTCGTTGGGCTTGTCGCTCGCATCGCGTGGCAGGATGCGCCCGAAGGTGCCGGTCAGGATGGCCGGGAACTCGGCGAAAGGCCCCTGCAGCGTGAACTTCACGGTGCGCGGATCGACCGCCACGACCTCCTCGATCGGGCCAAGGGCGCGCCGTCCGGGCGAGCCGGCCTTGGGGTCGAGCACGCGCTTGATGCTGAACACGACATCCTCGGCGTCGAGCACGCGGCCATTGTGGAATTTCACGCCGGCGCGCAGCTTGAACGTCCAGGTCTTGCCGCCATCCGGCGAGGTCCATTCCTCGGCGAGGCTGGGCGTGGCGTTCAGCTTCTCGTCGAGGCGCGTGAGGTTGTCGTAGATCGCCTGCGTCGCGATGTATTCGTCGCTCGACACCGTGAAGGCCGGATCGAGCCGGACGAGCGAGGAGCGGAAGCTCACCTTCAGCGTGCCGGCCGCCTGCGCCTTGGCGTCGACCGCCATCCAGGGCAGGGCGCCGGCCATGACGGCGCCGCCGGCGAGCAGCTTCAGGAAATCTTTCCGGTCGATCGGCATGCTTTGGTTGCGGCTCATCGATATCCCCTCTCGTTGTATTGTGCCGGCTTCGCCCGCGTCACTGGAGCTTCAGCTCGAGCGTGTTGACGGGCTCGCCCCGCGAGCGGAGCCGCGTCCACCGGGCGGTCAGCCCGGGCAGATAAGACTGCGCCATCGCGGGATACGAGCCTTCGTACCAGAGACGGCCGATCTCGATGGCGCCGAGATCCTCCCAGGCCTCTTCGTGCGGCGTCTCCGCGATGTCGACCTCGACATGGCCGGGCGCGATCACGCGTATCTCGTGCCGCCAGACGAACTTGGCCGGCATGTCGTGCATCCGCACGAAGGCCTCGATGCTCGGGGCGATGCCCTGCGCTTCGTGCTCGCCTCTCAGCCGGGCGCCGCGCTCCGCGCCCCAGCGGGCGAGCGCCTCGAGGATCACCTGCCGCCCCTCCTCGCCGTGGCGCTCGAGAATCACGGAGGCATGGGTATAGAAGCGGCCGCCGACGAGGCGGTTCGAGCGCTTCAGAGAGCGCCAGGCCGCTTCCAGATCGGTCTCCGCATGGTAGTCGCGGGCGAGGCGCATGCCGAGCTCGGTCGGCGCGCCGAGGTCGAGCGGCTGCGCGTTGGGCGGCATGATCCATTGGAAGTGGCAGTGATCGTCGCCCTTCATCAGGTTCTGCGGGATGACGACGTTGCCGTCCGGATGGTAGGTCGAGGCGCAGGCCTGGTGGAACTCGTCGCAATAGACGTGTCCCCACTGGAAGAACTCGGCCTCCTGCCAAGCCTCGGCCGCCGGGCAGTAATGCACGTCGAAGCGCGTGTCGAAGGGCAGGTACTGGCCTTCCGCCTCCATCCTGTCCTTCACGATGTAGGTCGAGGCGTTGTCCCAGCAGCCGATGAGATTCTTCATGTTGATCTCAAGCCCCATCGCGTGATGGGCGGCGCGCATCTCCAGACCGCGCCATTTGCCGTAGGCCCGTAGCCCGTAGCGGATCGTCATCTCGCCGGGCCGGCCGAAGCGCTCGATCGTTTCCTTGGTGAGATACATGTACATGCGCGCGCTGGTCTTCAGCAGCCGCTTCATGGCCGCGATCATCTCATCCATCGCCAAGTCGTTGGGCATCACGATCGCCATGAGCGACTCCCTTGCAACGCGGCGCTTGGTGGCGCATCTTGAATACGGTATACAAGATCGCAGAATTTGAAGAATTGCAAGATGGGGGGCGGCGGTGGCGAAGCGAGGGTGCGCAACGATGACGCCGGCCGGCTCGCCTTCGGCGGAGCCGGCCAGGTGAGCACCAGCGATATTGACGCAGCCGGCCTGGACGGCTGGATCGCGCTCAGGCGGGAATTGCACCGCCACCCGGAGACCGGCTTCACCGAATATCTCACCGCCTCGAAGCTCGCCGGCCGCCTCGAGGCGCTCGGCTACCGCGTCCGCACCGGCGCCGAGGCGATGCTCGCGAAAGCGATGGTCGGCCGGCCCGCTGCCGAAGATATCGCCCTGGCCCGCGACCGGGCGGAGGCCGCCGGCGCGGATCCCCGCTGGCTCGACCGCATGCCCGACGGAATGACGGGGCTCGTCGCGGAGCTGAAGCGCGGCGACGGCCCCGTTACCGCCATGCGCTTCGACATCGACGCCTTGCCGGTCGTCGAATCGAGCGTCGCAGACCATGTCCCGGCGCGGCTGGGCTTCGCCTCCGAACGTCCCGGGCTGATGCATGCCTGCGGGCATGATGGCCATGCCGCGATCGGCATCGGCGTCGCCGAGGTCGCGGCGCGGCCGGACGCCGCATGGCGCGGCACGCTGCGTCTCCTGTTCCAGCCGGCTGAAGAGGGCGGGCGCGGCGGCCGCGCCATGGCGGAGCGCGGCGTCGTGGACGATGCCGCCGTGCTGATCGCGCTCCATCTCGGCTGCGACCTGCCGAGCGGCAGCATCGCCTGCGCCGCGACCGACATGATGTTCTCGGCGAAATGGGATGTCGACTTGACCGGCCGTGCCGCGCATGCCGCCGGCAACCCCGAGGACGGCCGCAACGCCGTGCTGGCGGCGGCTCAGGCGGTTGTCGGCCTCTATGCGCTGCCGCGCCATGGCAAGGCGGCTACGCATGTCAATGTCGGCCGCATCACGGGCGGCACGGCGCGCAACGTCATCGCCGACAGCGCCACGCTCGAGATCGAGCTGCGCGGCGATGGCGAGGCGGCGCTTGCCGCCATGGAGGCTGCGGGGCGGCGGCTGATCGAAGGCGTCGCGGCCGCGCATGGCTGCGGCGTCGTTATCACCGAGATGGGGCGCACCATCGGCGCCGAGACGAGCCCCGGCCTCGCGGCCCTGATCGGCGAGGTCGCCGCGACCGTGCCGGGGATCGGCCGGGTGCTCGCCGGCTGGCCGCTCGGCGGCGGCGACGATGCGGCCTTCCTGATGCGGCGTGTCCAGCAGAAGGGCGGCGAGGCCGCCTATTTCATCCTCGGCAGCGATCTGGCGGCTGGTCATCACGCCACGCGCTTCGACTTCCGCGAGGCCGATATCGGCGTGGGCGTCGCGCTGCTGTCGCGGCTGCTCGATCAGATCGCGCCCGCGCAGGGCCCCCGCACCATTCATCCGGCCGTCCAGCCGGCATCCATATGAACCTTGGGAGAAGCCGAATGACGGCGCCGCAGAACAACGACGTGTTTCTCGAGATCGCCCGGCTGGGCGCCAGGAACGACATTCTCGTCGAATTCGACGAGAAGACGCAGTTCCCCCGTCTGCGCCGCCTCTATCGCAGCTACACGCTGGTCGATCTCGCCCATGCCACGATGCTGGTGGAGACCGGCATCGTCTCGCGCCAGCGCGGCGCGGCGCTGCTCGCGGGGCTGCGGCGCATCCATGCGATGGACGTCGATGCGTTCCCCTGGCTCGACAACTCCAACTCCTACCTCGTCCATGTCGAGCACTGGCTGGCGCGCGAGGTCGGCGAGGACATCGCCGGCTTCCTGCAGACCGGCCGCAGCCGCAATGACCAGGATGCGGCGGCCGAGCGGCTGTTCGAGCGCGACCTCATCCTCCATCTCGCGCGCCATCTCTCCACGCTGATCGAGACCGTGATCGCCCAGGCCGAGCGCCACGCCGACACGCTGATGCCGGGCTACACGCATCTCCAGCACGCCCAGCCTTGGACCTTCGGGCATTACCTGCTGCGGCAGGCCTCGATGCTCGCCCGCGACCTCGAGCGGCTGCGCGACCTTTATCCGCGCGTGAATCTCTCGGCGCTCGGCGGGGCAGCGAATGCCGGCACCTCCTGGCCGATCGACCGGCGGCGCACGGCAGAACTGCTCGGCCATGGCGGCATCGTCGTGAATTCCTGCGATGCCGGCGAGTTCGCCCGAGACCATATCGAGGAGGTGACCGCCGTCCTTGCCATCCTGACCGCTAATCTCGGGCGCTTCGCGACCGATCTCTATCTGTGGAGCTCCTTCGAGTTCGGCTATGTCGAGATCGCGGACGGGCTGGCGGGCACCAGCTCGATCATGCCGCAGAAGAAGAACCCGCACGCCTTCGAGCGGGTCAAGTCGGTCGGCGGGCAGGCGGCGGGCTGGCTCGCGACCGTCATGGCGTGCCAGCGCCCCGCCTTCTCGACCGATCTCGACTACACCTTCGCGGACGACGTGCTCGGCCGTTATGCCGAGCTGACCTACGGCTCGATCCGGCTGATGGACGAGGCGGTCCGCACGATAACCGCTCACAAGGATCGGATGGCGGTGAATTCGGATGCGTATTGGAGCACGACGAGCCATCTCGCGGACGAGCTGGTGCGCGTGCACGACATCAGCTTCCGCAGCGCGCACAACATCGTCGCGGTCTTCGTCCGCGAGGCGTTGGCCGCCGGCCAGACGCCGCGCACCGTCAAGGCGAGCCTTCTTGCGGCCGCCGGACGAGAGGTTGCGAATATCGACATCGCGCTGAGCGACGAGGCGCTGCGGACGCTGCTCGACGGGCGCAACTTCATCGAGACGCGGATATCCGAGGGCTCGGTCTCGCCGGCCGAGGTCCGCAAGCATGCGGCCGCGCTGCGCGAGGAGGTGGCGGCGCAGAAGGCGGTATTCGCCGGCTGGCGCGCCGCCGCCGACCAAGCGATCGAGACCCTTCTCGCCCGCGCGGCGGGGCTGAGCGCAGCCTGAAGCGCCGATCCGGCCCCGGCCTGCGGCCGGGGTCCGCAAGCCTTGCGACGAATCGACGGAGACCTTGATGACCGCATCCGCCAAGCCCGGCGCGAGCCACGCCGTCGCCCTCGCGCGCTTCCTCGCCGGGTTCGATGCGCGGCATATCGGCCCTGCGCATCTCGCCAAGGCAAAGGACCACATCGCCGACACGCTCGCCTGCGGCGTGGGCGGGGCGTGCTCGGTCGAGGCGCGCGCGACGCTCGATATGCTGACCCGCTGCGCCGAGTTCGGCGAGGCTCCAGTCTGGGGCACGCCCGTCCGCCTGACGCCGCGCGCCGCCGCGCTCGTCAACGGCGTCGCGACCCATGCCTTCGAGCTCGACGACACGATGGGCTGCGATCATTCCGGCGCCGTGGTTCTTCCCGCCGCGCTCGCGGCGCTG
>JBDHTH010000103.1:0-7933 GCA_039808545.1 Phreatobacteraceae bacterium
AATGGTCCGGCTCGCGCGCCAGCGCCGCCTGCCAGAGCGCGATCTCTTCGGGCTCGGCCGCCATGCGCGCCGCCCGAACCTGCGCGGCCTGGGCGCGGATCACGAGCCCCGGGATCGTCTCCGCCAGATGCGGCTCGAGCGTCCGGTCGCGATGCAGTTGCAGCTCCGCCATGGACGCCCAGACGATCTGGCGGTTGAAATCGCTTCGCACCGTCTGCTCGGGGCCGGACCGGAAGCGCATCGGCTCGTTGAAGAAGGCGATGCCGCTCGCCGTCTCCCACAGGCGCAGATAACCGACGCGGCCGACCGGCGCGTTCTCGAAGCGCACCTGCATCAGGTAGCGGACACGGAACTTGCGGCCGATCTCCGTGATGGCGGCGCCGGGCGGTGCGGTGCTGATGTCGACGATCGAGAAGCCGACGGTCTGCGCCCAGGTTCGCGCCATGCGGTCCTGAAGCTGCTTCGCCAGCTCGGCGAGCGTCTCGCTGCCCGGCACGACGTCGTAGGGCAGCACCGCGATCGAGATGTTGCCGTTCTCCTCGCCCGCATAGGCGATCGGCGGCTCACCCCGCAGCAGGCTCCAGCCGCCCCAGGCCGCCGCGCCCGCGAGCGCGGAGGCGCCCAGCGCCTGCATGAGCCGCCGGCGGTGAAGCGTCGGTCCCGCCGGGACCGCATCGGCCGGGTCCGGCGCAGCCGGCGGCGCGCCGCGCTCGGCGGGCTGAGGCTCGATCGCGTCGGCCGGCTTCGGGCCGCTCCGGACGGCGTCGAGCAGGCGCCGCGTCTCGGCCTCCGGCTGAACCGCGAGCTCGTCGCGCAGAAGCTGGCGGAACGCCTCGTAGCGCGCCATCGCGGAGGCGCGCCCCGAGACCAGCGCTTCCTCGGCGATCACCAGCCGATGCGTGGCCTCCCGCAGCGGGTCGATCTCGTGCAGCGCAAGGGCCGTCGCGAGCGCCTGCTCGTGACGGCCGGCATCGGATTGCGCGCGCGTCAGGCGGTCGAGCAGGGTGATCGAGACCTCTCGCGCGCGGGCCCTCTGACGCTCCAGCCACTCGGCGAAGATCTCGTTGTTGTCGCCGTCGAGCTCCGGCGCGAAGGCCCGCCCGGCAAGGGGCGCGGCGCCTTCCATGGTATCGAGATCGCCGGTCGTCGCTTCGATCAGGCGCACGAGATCGATGCGGACCGTGCCGGCGTTGAGGGTGATGCGCTCGTCGTCGGCGGCCAGCAGCGCCGCCGAGTTCGGACCGAGCGCGCGCCGCAGGCCGCTCAGCTCCTGCCTGAGGCTCTGCCGCGCCCGCGTCTCGTCGCTGTCCCACAGCATCGCGGCGAGCTGCGTGCGGCCGATGGCGAAATGCGGGGAGGCGGCGAGAATGGCGAGGATCGCGCGCGACTTGCGCGCCGCAAGCGCCATCGCGCGGTCGTCCGTGTCCCGGAGTTCTATGCGTCCGAGAACCGATAACCGCCAGTCTGGCAACATGCTCTAGGTCCGAATGCAATCCTGCCTAGAAAATTAGCGTGCTTCGCGCCGGCTGTCATGTCGGCGGCGCTCGCCGCTCAATCGACCAGCGTCCAGCCGGTACAGAGCAGGTGCTCCTGGGGGCCGAAGCGGCGCTTGTAGGCCATCTTCGCCGAGCCTTTCACCCAATAGCCGAGATAGAGGTAGGAGAGCCCGTGCCGCTTGGCGCGGGCGATGTGGTCGAGGATCATGAAGGTGCCGAGCGAGCGCGCCTCCGCCTCCACGTCGTAGAAGGAGTAGACCATCGACAGCCCGTCGGCGAGCACATCGGTCAGGACCGCGCCGTAGAGCGGCCCGGCGCCGCGCCCGTTGATCGCGGTGTCGGGGCCGCGCCGGCGGTATTCGACCACCCGCGTCTCCACATGGGAATCCTCGACCATCAGCCCGTAGTCGAGCACCGACATATCGACCATGCCGCCATCCGGATGGCGCGTGTCGAGATAGGCGCGGAACAGGCGATACTGCTCCGAGGTCGGCCGCGCCGGCATCATCTCGCCGACGAGGTCGGCATTGGCGGCCCAGACGCGCCTGAGGTTCCGCGACATCCTGAAGTCGTCGACCCGCACCCGCACCGAGACGCAGGCCTGGCACCCCTCGCAGACCGGCCGGTAGGCGATCGACTGCGAGCGGCGGAAGCCCGCGATGGTGAGCGCGTCGTTCAGCGCCCGCGCCCGACCGCCGACGAGATGCGTGAACACCTTGCGTTCCTCGCGCCCCGCCAGATACGGGCACGGCGCCGGCGCCGTCAGATAGAATTGCGGGCGATCGCGAGGTTCGACGGTCACGGGCGGCGCGGGTCCCTGCCTTGAGCGGATGCTCCTGAGATTAGCCGCATGGCGCAATCGCGCCAGCCGTCCTCACGCCGTTTTTATGGGCAGCCGCGCCGCTGCGACGCGCGGCCCGGCATTCACCACCACCACGCCGAGCACCATGTCGTGCAGGAGGCGCCTGCGGCGGTCGAGGAGGCCGACGATCAGCACGAACGGCGTCAGCAGGCTGAGCGAGGCCCAGAGCAGCACCGCATGCAGCGCGCCGATCAGGAAATAGCTCGGCCCGCCATGCCACAGCCGCAGCTCCAGCTCCATCAGGCGCATGCCGAGCGTCGCCGAATAGCGCGCATAGCCGAGCCCGAGATAGACGAGCGCCCAGCCGGCGAGCAGCAGCGTATAAATGCCGAACAGCGCGAAGCCGGCGCCGAAGGTCAGGAGCCCGAACAGCACCAGCAGGATCGTCCCGGCCACCGCGCCCGCGCCGATCAGCGTCACGTCGATCAGGAACGCGACGAAGCGCCGCCCGAGCACGCCGCGAAAATACTCGGGCGTGGTGACCGGATCATAGGCCCAGGGCAGGGGGCCGGTCTGCGGCGTCGGGCCGGCCGTGGAGGCAGCGTTCATCGGGGGTCTCCTCGAACTGACCGTATCGAGATGGGGACGGCCGGGCGCCGCGCAAGGGCCGCGGCTTAACGCCCGTCCCGCGCCGTGCTACGGGGCGCCGCGCATTCTCGCTGGCACGCCAAGGATGCGTCTCCCGCTCCCGCCGCTCCTCAAGCCCCTCCATGACCGCCGAACCGGACCGCCGTCTCGAAATCGCGCTGCTCGTCCTGCTGGCGGCGCTGTCGAGCGCCTCCTACACCTTCATCAAGATCGGCGTCGAAACCATCCCGCCGCTGACGCTGATCGCGGTGCGCACGCTGATCGCCGGCCTGATCCTCACCGCGATCCTGTCCTGGCGCCGCATCCGGCTGCCGCGGAGTCCGGCGATGTGGGGGCGCTTCTTCGTCCAGGCCTGCCTCAACACGGTGACGCCGCAAATCTTCATCGCCTGGGCGGAGCGCAGCGTCGATGCGGGGCTCGCCACCATCCTCAATTCGACCTCGCCGATCTTCACCTTCCTGCTCACCGCCCTGGTGACGCGGCACGAGGCGGTTTCGGGACGCAAGCTGTTCGGCGTGATGGCGGGCGTCGTCGGCGTCGGCCTGATCGTCGGCGCAGAGGCGCTCGACGGCCTCGGGCGCGATCTATGGGCGCAGCTCGCGATCGTCGCGGCGACGCTCTGCTCGGCGGGCGGCGCGATCTTCGGCAAGGGCTTCAAGGGCCTCCATCCGCTGACGCCGGCCGCCGGCTCGCTGATCGCCGGCGCCGTCCTGCTGGCGCCCGCGAGCCTGATCGTCGACCGGCCCTGGACGCTCAGCCCGTCGATGGCCTCCATTCTGGCGCTGCTGGCCCTGGCGGTGTTCTCGAGCGCGCTCGCCTTCTCGATCTATTTCCGCCTGCTGCAGACGCTCGGCTCGGTCAGCGTCACGGCGCAGGCCTATCTGCGCGTGCCGATCGGCGTCTTCATCGCCTGGCTGTTCCTCGGCGAGACGCTGACTCTCGCGGGCTGGATCGGCCTTGCCTGCGTCATCGCGGGCGTCGCCGCGATGACGATTCCCACGCAGCGGCCGGCATCCTAGATCACGTCGCTCGCGCCCGGATCGATCCGCATCGGCGCGAAGCCGTCCTCGGCGAGACGCTCCATGATGGCGTCCGCATGGGCGACGTCGCGCGCCTCGAAGGTGATGTCGAGCTTCGTGCCCTTGGCCGGCACGTCGAGGAACAGCCGCCGGTGCTCCACCTCCAGGATGTTGGCGCCGAGCCGGCCGAGCGTCGCCGCGATGTCGCCGAGCACGCCCGGCCGGTCCTGGATCGTGAGGCGCACGGCGCAGATCTTGCCCTCGCGCTCCAGCTCGCGAACCATGATCGAGGCGAGGATGCGCGGGTCGATATTGCCGCCGCACAGCACGAGGCCGACCTTGCTGCCCTTGAAGCGCTCCGGATCGGCGAGCAGCGCCGCGAGCCCGGCCGCGCCGGCCCCTTCGGCCATCGTCTTCTGCACCGTGACGAAGGCGTTCACGGCCCGCTCCAGATCCGTCTCGGAGGCGAGCACGATGTCGTCGACGAGATCGCGCACCAGCTCACGCGTCATCATCCCGGCATCCTTCACGGCGATGCCCTCGGCTAGCGTGATGCCGCCGCAGGGGCGCTTCTCGCCATGCACGACGTTCCACATCGAGGGATAGAGCGCCGCCTCGATGCCGATCATCCGGATCGACGGCTTGATGGTCTTGGCAGCGAGCGCGATGCCGCCGATCAGCCCGCCGCCGCCGATCGGCACCAGCAGCGTGTCGAGCTCCGGCACCGCTTCCAGCATCTCGATGCCGATCGTGCCCTGGCCCGCGATGATCGCCGGATCGTCGTAGGGGTGGACGAGCGTCAGGCCCTCGGCGGCCGCCACCTGCTCGCAGCGCTTGCGCGATTCCGCCAGCGTCTCGCCGTCGAGGATGACGCGGGCGCCGAAATTGCGCGTCGCCGCGACCTTCACATGCGGCGTCGTCTCCGGCATCACGATGGTGGAGGGGATGCCGAGACGCGTCGCGTGATAGGCGACCGCCTGCGCGTGGTTGCCGGCCGACATGGCGATCACGCCCTTGGTGCGCGCCGCCTCGTCGAGCCCCTCCAGCTTGACGATCGCACCGCGCTCCTTGAACGAGTTGGTGACCTGCAGGTTCTCGTATTTGACGTAGACCTCGGCGCCGGTCAGCGCCGAGAGGCGCGGCGCCGGCAGGGTCGGCGTCAGCAGGAGGCGCCCCGCAATGATGCCGCGCGCCGCCGCGATATCGGCATAGGTCACCGGCGTTCTGCTCATCGTCGCCCCCTAGATTTTTGTCAGACCTGTCGTACACGCTTATCGGCGAAACCGAAAAGCCCGCCGGGCCGCAGCGCCAGCATGGCCGCGAGCGCCGCGAGCACCGCGATGTCGCGGCTGGTGGCGTCGAAGGTGGCCGTCCACAGCGTCTCGCCGAGGCCGAGCAGCAGCCCGCCGGCGAGCGCCCCCGGCAGGGAGCCGCTGCCGCCGAGGATCGCCGCGACGATCGCCTTCAAGGTGAGGAGCGGCCCGCCCGAGACGCCCGCCCCGCCGTAATGGACGACGATGATCCAGCCCGCGACGCCCGCCAGCGCGCCCGCGAGCGCGAAGGTGCGCCGCTTCAGGCGGCCGGGGTCGATGCCGAGGAGCGCCGCCATCAGCGGATCGTCCGCCTCGGCCCGCCAGGCGCGGCCGAAGGCGGAATACCGCATCGCCAGCACCATCGCGGAAGAGCTCATCAGCGCAATCCCTGCGATGATCATCTGCATCGGCGTCACGGTGGCGATGAAGTCGCCGGCCCGCGCCAGCGGGATCGGCTGGCTGGCGAGCGGCCCGATCCAGCGTATGCCGGGCCCCTGCGTGATCCGGTAGGCTTCCTGCAGCGCGATGGCGAGCCCGAAGGTCGCGATGATCGCCGCGATGCCGCCGCGCTCCGAGCGCCGGGCGCCTACGATGTCGGGATCGACCAGGGAGGCCGAGAACCGCCCGATCGTGGCACCGATCACCACCGCGACGGCGAGCCCCGCCAGCGCCGGCAGCGCGAGCCCGATCGCCGCCGTTGCGGTCGCGACCACCGCCGGCAGCACGCCGATGCTGGCGCCGATCGCGATCTCCCCGAAGGCGAGATGCGGCTTGCCGGTCAGCCCGACCACCAGCGTGTAGGCGACCGCGAGCAGCGCGTAGATCGCCGCCACCGGCACGGCGTTCACGCCCTGCTGGATCGCATAGGCGACCGGCGCCGGCACGCGTGGCGCTGCGGACGGCGCCAGGGCGGCGCGGTCGCGGTTCACCGGCTCGGAGAGCCACCAGCGCTTCAGGATCAGCAGCTTGATATCCGAGAAGGCCGCGCCGTCGACCGTCACGCCGACGAGGTCGGTGCGCCCCGCATCGAAATCCCGCCCCGCGAAACGGCAGGCGAGCGTATGCGGCCGGGCCGGCGCGCCCGGCTCGCGGGCGATGTAGTCGATCGTCACGCCGCGCCCGTCGGCCAGTGCTGCGATCGGCCCCTCGCGCAGCGCGGTGTCCTGCGGATGCAGGGCCGGCACGATCAGCCGGCAGATCCGCAAATGCTCGCTGTCGACGCCCTTCGCGCAGCCGGCGAGCGCCAGCACCAGCAGCGCCAGCGCGATGCCGGCGAGGCAGCGCATCAGCGCGCGGCGCTTGCGAGGCGTTCGGCGACGCGTGGTGCGAAATAAGTGAGGATGCCGTCCGCGCCCGCCCGCTTGAAGGCGATCAGGCTCTCCATCATCGCCTTGTCGCCATCGATCCAGCCCTTCTCTGCCGCCGCCATGATCATCGCGTACTCGCCCGACACCTGATACGCGAAGGTCGGGCGCTTAAAGCGCTGCTTCAGTCGGTAGAGCACGTCGAGATAGGGCAAGCCTGGCTTGACCATGATCATGTCGGCGCCCTGGTCGAGATCGAGCCCGGCCTCGTAAAGCGCTTCCGCGCCGTTCGCCGGATCCATCTGGTAGGTGCGCTTGTCGCCGACCAGCACGCCGCCGCTGCCGACCGCCTCGCGGAACGGCCCGTAGAAGGCGGAGGCGTATTTCGCCGAATACGCCATGATCTGAACCTCGGTTCTGCCCGCGCCGTCGAGCCCCTTGCGGATTTCGCCGACCCGTCCGTCCATCATGTCGGAGGGAGCGATGATGTCGGCGCCGGCATCGGCCTGCAGGAGCGCCTGCTGCACCAGCACCGCGACGGTCTCGTCGTTGAGGATCTCCTCGCCGCGCATCAGCCCGTCATGGCCGTGCGAGGTGTAGGGGTCGAGCGCGACATCGGCGAGGAGTCCGAGGCCGGGGACCGCCGCCTTGATCGCGCGGAGCGCCTTGCAGACGAGATTGTCGGGGTTGAGCGCCTCTTCGCCGCCCGGCGTCTTCAGCGCCGGATCGGTCTGCGGAAACAGCGCCAGCACCGGGATGCCGAGCCTGGCGGCGCGTTCGGCATCGCGCACCGCCTCGTCGACCGACAGCCGCTCGACGCCCGGCATGGCGGCGACCGGCTCTCGCTTCGCGGTGCCGTCGGTGACGAAGATCGGCCAGATCAGGTCGTCGGCCGTGAGCGTGCTTTCCCGCACGAGGCGGCGCGACCAGTCGGTGCGCCGGTTGCGGCGCGGCCGCTCGGTCAGCTCCAGCCCGTGCTTCGGTCCCCAGAAGCCCGGCGGGATGCAGACGGTCGGGGAGGCGGGGGCGTCGTCGCGAGCCATGATGTCACCTGATGGGCCGGTCCCTGGCGCTTGTGCTAGCACCGGCGGCGCGGCGGCGCAAAGCCGTGGCCCGGCTCTGTCGCCTCCGCGATTGACAGGTGCGGCGCCCCTTGTTCTATCGAACCAAAGCGCGGCGCACGATCGCCGGAAGACGGAACGGGAGGCGGGGTTGGATTTCAAGCTCGGCGAGGATCTCGAGGCCTTCCAGGCGGTCGCGCGCGATTTCGCCGCCACCGAGATGGCGCCGCACGCCGCCGATTGGGACCGCGACTCGGTCTTTCCGGTCGAGACCATGCGCAAGGCGGCCG